>NZ_JBSWYM010000009.1:0-268237 GCF_056161105.1 Pseudoalteromonas sp. AWH4_217
TAACACCGAAATGACCCTATACGCGGTCATCCCGCACAACTCCCTGTCATCCCGCACTTGATGCGGGATCTACTTACCGGCGGCTCGGTTTAGCAATCTTTACTCAGTAAAAAGCGCACTGCATCTCGTTATCTGACACTTAGCGTCATTATCCGTAGGACTTGAATTGACTGCAGAATGGTTCCCGGCTCGCTGGCCGGGATGACGAGGGTAGGTGAGGAGCTGGGGACGCTTTGGTACTGGAGGTCAATCTAACACCGAAATGACCCTATACGCGGTCATCCCGCACAACTCCCTGTCATCCCGCACTTGATGCGGGATCTACTTACCGGCGGCTCGGTTTAGCAATCTTTACTCAGTAAAAAGCGCACTGCATCTCGTTATCTGACACTCAGCGTTATTATCTGTAGGACTTGAATTGACTGCCGAATGGTTCCCGGCTCGCTGGCCGGGATGACGAGGTGAGCAGGATGACGAATAGAGGTGAGCTGGATGATGAGCGTATCGGAAGCCGTGGAGAAGTTCAGGATCGAATCACCGAGCAGGAAGCGCCAAGCAGGCACCCTCAGCGTTGCTATTCATCAAACCACCGCGAATTGGAGAATTGTTTCTGTGGTCAAAAATTATCAGTGCCCTAGAATTACTTTATTCATCAGGTGTTGAATTAACGTTCTGCTCATTCAACCGGCGATTGAATGGTACGGAACGAGCAGAGACATACAGGAGCATTATGAAAACCCGAGGTCGTCCCGACAAAAACGATGAAGATGGCAGAGCCCGCCTGGTGCTGGCTGCCAGACGTTGCTTTACCACGGCACCCTATTCACAGGTTACTACGCGCATGCTGGCACAGGAAGCCGGTGTAGATGCTGCGTTGATCCGCTACTACTTTGAAAACAAAGAAGGTCTTTACAAGGCTATGTTTATGGAGGTAACAGGTGAGGTTATTACTGGCATTGAGCAAGCAATTGGTGATGACAAGCCATTTGACCTGGAAGATATCTTTCACATCTTTTATGACGTGATCAAACAGTCTCCGTCATTTCCTATTTTAATGTTTAAGGAAATTGTGCTTGAGCAGGGGATCTGCCGCGACTATCTGATAGACAAACTACAAAACACCCGCAAGCCGTTTTTCTTCGGCATGCTTGCCCAGTTTAAGCAGCAAGGGCTGATCAAAGATGAACTGGACGACAGGTTACTCATTTTGAACCTGATGGGGTTGTTGATTTTCCCCTGGTATATGCGTGAAGGCATGGCAAAAGCTATGGGCATTGAATTTAACGATGAGCAGCTGTCAAAAATGGCAACCCACAATGCCAATATGTTCAAGTATGGCTGTTTTAAAGAGCGAGAAAAGCATGAAGATTAACTGGCAACAAAGACGCTGGCTGTTGGTATTACCTGTGCTGGGTATTGTCATTTTAGTGGCCCTGGCGTCGGGGAAAAAGCCGCCACAAAAACACCGCAATGGCGTAGATGCATTACTGGTCGAGACAGCTGAAGTTAAAAGTACTCTGATCGAGCCTTATGTGACAGGGTTTGGCAGGGTGCGGCCAAAAGAGCGTTGGCAGGCATTGTCTGAAGTCAGTGGTCGAGTCATCTATCGACATCCAAAGCTGGAAAAAGGTAAAGCGCTTAGCGCTGGCACCGTATTGCTGAAAATAGACCCCATTGATTATGAGCTAAAGCTGGCTCAGGCTCGCTCCGACCTTAATTCCGCGGAAGCCGAGCTGTCTCGTACTCAGCTTAACGATGAAAAGCTGGCGTTATCGTTGCGACTGGAAGAGCAGCGCCTGAGTGTGTTGCAAAAGGAGCTGAAACGTAAGCAGGGGCTTTTAAATTCGGGCTCTGTGTCTGCTTCTACGGTGGATGCCGAGCAGGCTAATGTTTGGGCACAAGAGCAAAAAGTCCTGGATGTGAAAAACGCCGTGGACCAGCATCCCGATAATATGGCAGTGGCACAGGCTAAAGTTAAACTGGCACAGGCCAGGCTGAGTGAGGCCGAGCGCAAACTGGCAAAAACCACCATCACCTTACCGTTTGACGCGCGAATAGCCAATGTGAACGTTGAAATGCAGCAAGTGGTTGCCGAGCGTGAAAGCCTGGTCACAGCGCACCGAACGGACCTGATGGAGATACCGGTACAGGTTGCACTCAGCGATATGCGGTATTTTGGACAATACCTGTCTCCTCAACTGATTAAAGGGGAATTTCCGGATGTACAAACCTGGGACCTCGAAGCTGAGGCCAGTTTATATATTGGTAATAAACAGTATAGCTGGCAGGGCAACTTAACCAGTGTGGGTGAGAGTATTGACCCTGAAGGTAATACGGTCACCTTGATTGTCGACGTAGCGTTTGATTACAAAGCTTTTGAGCCTGGCAAACGGCCACCTTTGATCAGCGATATGTATGTGCAGGTTAAAGTAAAAGGTGCGCCAAGGCCGCTGTTGTCGGTGCCTTCCGACGCACTTCATGGTAGCAGACTTTATCTGCTCGAAGACGGAAAACTGACGATCCGTCACGTTGAAGTGGCATTTGAATCCAATGGCCGAACTGTGATCAGAAGCGGTGTGCGTGAAGGTGAAGTGATAGTCGTAAGTGATGTGATCCCCGCTGTGCCGGGTCGTGCATTGCGCACTCAAAACCAGGTGAGCGAGGAGCAGACGTTATGATTGCCTACTTTGCCCGTCACCCGACGGCAGCCAACTTGCTTATGTTGGCCATTATTGTACTTGGGCTGAGCGCACTGCCACAGCTTAAGCGGGAAACTTTTCCGGAAATTGCACCCAGTCAAATCCAGGTCAGTGTGCCATATCCCGGGGCCAATCCGGAGGAATCGGAACTGGCATTATGTGTGCCACTGGAAGAAGCAATGGATGGGCTCAGCGACATAGAGCAGATCAGCTGTGAAGCGCGCGAAAGCATGGCCAAAATGATAGTCGAGATTCAAGAAGGTGGTGATATCACCCGACTGATGTCGGATGTAAAAACCGAGGTAGATGCCATCGATACGTTTCCGGACAAGGCTGAAAGCCCGGTCATTAAGGAACTTGGCCGTACCGAGTCCCTGATCACTTTGGCCATCAGTGCAGATTTACCTTCTGCGGAACTCAAAGATTATGCTGAGTCAGTTAAGCATAAGTTGCAGCGATTACCCGATATCTCTTTGGTAGAAATTCATGGTTTTTCAGATCGACAGTTACGAGTTGAGTTGTCGCTGGCTTTACTGCGTCAATATGGATTGTCCATCAATGATGTCGTAAGCCATATTGAACGGCAAAATATCAAACTGCCGGCAGGTAATTTAGAGACTCAGGGAAAAACTCTGCAAATTCGCTTTGACCAGCAAGGGGTGACGGCCAAAGAGCTGGGCGAGCTGGTGATTGCCAGTACTCAGTCTGGCGGGCAGCTAAAATTGAAAGATCTTGGTCAGATCACGGAGCGGTTTGAACTGGATGAGGCGAAAGTTGAGTTTAATGGCAAACCTGCTGCATTGCTGAAAATTAAGAAAACCAAAGCACAGGATGCACTCGATCTGGTCGAGCAAGTGTATAACTTTGTTGAGTCAGAGCGCCGGCTATTGCCGGCAGGTATTGAGATGGCATTAACCTCTGATCAGGCAAAAATTGTCTCTGATCGCCTGGCCATGTTGACGACTAACTCCTGGCAAGGTTTTCTGCTGGTCTTTGCGGTAATGTGGCTGTTTTTCACCTGGCGTTATTCTTTTTGGGTGTCGATGGGGCTACCCATTTCCTTTCTTGGCGCATTCTGGCTGATGACTGTGCTGGGTGTGAGCATCAATATGATCTCTATGGTCGGCATGCTCATGGCCATAGGTATTCTGATGGACGATGCGATAGTGATTGCCGAGAGTATTGCCAGCCACGTTGAGCGAGGTGAAAGCATTGATGACGGGGTGATTAAAGGTGTAAAACAAGTGGCGCCCGGCGTATTGTCGTCTTTTTTAACCACGGCATCGGTATTTGTCGGGCTGGCTTTTATTGCCGGTGATATCGGTCAAATTATGAAAGTGTTTCCGCAAATGTTGCTGGCTGTGTTGGTGGTGAGCCTGGTCGAGGCTTTCCTTATTTTACCCAATCATCTGTTGCATTCTCTGCATAAAAAACAGGATGAGCCGGAGTCTGGATTCAAAGCTCGGTTTAATCAGCGCTTTGAACGCTTTCGCACAGAGGTGCTGGTTGAATGGGTTGAACGTGCGGTGACTTACCGTTATGCCGCAGTTGGTGGGGTACTGGCGCTGTTCTTCCTCAGTATTTCTTTAATGGCGGGGGGATTTTTAAAGTTCAAAGCGTTCCCCGAGCTGGAAGGCGATATTCTTGAAATGAGACTGCTGATGCCGCAAGGCACGCCGTTATACGAGACTGAACAGCTGGTTGCCCACGCAGTAGATGAACTTAACAAACTAAATCAGGAGCTTACACCAGCGCAACCTGAGCAGCAGGCGCTGGTGCAAAATGTGATAGTTGAATACAACAACAATCAGGATGCCGGTGAAGAAGGGACCCATGTTGCCACTGTACGTGCCGATTTGCTCACGGCTGAAACGCGCAATACCAGCCTGCTGGTACTTCAGGATCGCTGGCGTGATGCAGTCGGTGAAATCCCGGGCGCGCTGGCGCTGGCCTTTAAGCAACCAGCAGTTGGCCCAGCCGGGCGGGCAATAGAGATCCGCTTGTATGGCAATGATCTCGCCATGTTATCGAGTGCCTCGTTTGAAATCCAGCAGGCGCTGGCCGAGTATGATGGTGTGCAAAATCTGATGGATGATCTGCGCCCGGGTAAGGAGGAGTGGCTGGTGCGCCTGTTGCCGGGGGCTATGTCTTTGGGTGTTGATGGGGCAACGATTGCCAACCAGCTCAGAACCGCTTTTTTCGGTCAAAAGGCCGATGAGTTTCAGCGTGGAGACGAAACTATTGAACTGGACGTACGACTAAGAAAAGAAGATAAGGCATCCTGGTGGCAGTTACAGAATTACCCAATCACACTGGCCGATGGCAGGCAGATCCCGTTATCGGCAGTGGCCGAGCTTATCCCGGCCCGGGGCTATGCACGAATTAATCGGGTTGATGGTCAACGTTCGGTGACCATTATTGGTGATGTTGACGCTGCGATTGCCAATACCGGTGAGATAATTGCCGCGGTCGACAAAACCGTCGTTGCCCAGCTGCTGGATAAATATCCTTCTCTGTCAGTAAGCTATGAAGGTGAGGTGAAAGAAGGGGGCAGTACAGGTTCATCTATCGGTAAGAAGTTCCTGATGGGTCTGGTCGGTGTGTTTATCATTTTGAGTTTTCAGTTCAGAAGTTATATGGAACCTGTGATGGTCATGCTGGCTATACCACTGGCACTGATTGGCGCACTTTGGGGGCATGTGTTGCTGGGCTACGATTTTACCATTCCCAGCATGATGGGATTTGTATCTCTGGCGGGCATCGTGGTGAATGACTCCATTTTGTTGGTCACCTATATTAAGGAACATCAAAAAGAGGGGCTGGATGCCCACCAGGCTGCGGTGCAGGCCGCACGCGAAAGGTTCAGAGCGGTATTTATCACCACCGCAACCACAGTCGCAGGCATGCTACCTTTGCTACTGGAAACCAGCTTGCAGGCGCAGATCTTACAGCCGCTGGTAGTGAGTTTGCTCTTTGGTATTGCGGCTTCGTCTTTCCTGGTGTTGTTTATTTTGCCCTGTCTGTATGTGATCCTCGAAGACCGAGGGCTGGCGGCACAACATCACCTGACTGAATCGCAGGTAAGAGCTTAGGTTGTTCATTTAAGTACCGTACTTGGTACTGGAGGCCAATCTAACACCGAAATGAGCTCATACTTCGTCATGGGGACGCTTTGGTATTGGAGGCCAGTCTAACACCAGAATGAGCTCATACTTCGTCATGGGGACGCTTTGGTATTAGAGGCCAGTCTAACACCGGAATGACCCCATACGCGGTCATTCTGCATAACTCCCGGTCATTCTGCACAACTCCCGGTCATCCCGCACAACTCCCTGTCATCCCGCACAAACCCCTGTCATCCCGCACTTGATGCGGGATCTACTCACCGACGGCTCGGTTTGGCAATCTTTACTCAGTAAAAAGCGTACTGTATCTCGTTATCTGACACTCGGCGTTATTATCTGTAGCACTTGAATTGACTGCCGAATGGTTCCCGGCTCGTTGGCCGGGATGACGAGGGAAGGTGAGGAGCTGGGGACGAATTGGTACTGGAGGCCAGTCTAACACCGAAATGACCTCATATGCGGTCATCCCGCACAACCCCCGGTCATTCTACACAACTCCCGGTCATCCCGCACTTGATGCGGGATCTACTCACCGGCGGCTCGGTTTGGCAATCTTTACTCAGTAAAAAGCGCACTGCATCTCGTTATCTGACACTCAGCGTTATTATCTGTAGCACTTGAATTGACTGCCGAATGGTTCCCGGCTCGTTGGCCGGGATGACGAGGGAAGGTGAGGAGCTGGGGACGCTTTGGTATTGGAGGCCAATCTAACACCGGAATGAGCTCATATGCGGTCATCCCGCAAAACTCCCTGTCATCCCGCACAAACCCCTGTCATCCCGCACTTGATGCGGGATCTACTCACCGGCGGCTCGGTTTGGCAATCTTTACTCAGTAAAAAGCGTACTGTATCTCGTTATCTAACACTCAACGTTATTATCTGTAGCACTTGAATTGACTGCCGGATGGTTCCCGGCTCGTTGGCCGGGATGACGAGGGAAGGTGAGGAGCTGGGGACGAATTGGTACTGGAGGCCAGTCTAACACCAGAATGAGCTCACACTTCGTCATGGGGACGCTTTGGTATTGGAGGCCAATCTAACACCGAAATGACCCCATAAGCGGTCATCAATAAAAGAGCCACTTAGTTTATAAAAAGTCATTGACCTAAATCTAAGTTGAGGTTTTATCTTTGCTGCACTTTCAGCGCAATACCGCGTATGAAAAATAAAAAAGGATAAAAAATATGAACTTAAATCAGGTCACATTGAGCGTTAGCAATATGGATGATGCTGTCTCGTTTTATCTTAAGCTGGGTTTTATACAAATTGTTGATACGCCCCATTATGCACGCTTCGTGTGTCCACAGGGAGATGCGACTTTCTCTTTGTCCCTGAGTACAGACGAAATCATGCATAACACCACCATTTATTTTGAGCATCAGGCACTGGATGAATGGATCGCACTGATTGAATCGCGGGACATTGCGTTGTTGCAGGCACCCACCGAAGAGTCATACCTCTGGCGCGAAGCCATTGTGGCAGATCCATCAGGTAATAAAATTAAATTATACTGGGCTGGTGAGAATCGCCTTAACCCGCCGTGGCGGGTAGAAAAACGTTACCGCGATCTGTGTAACAGCCTCTGACTTGTATAAAGGGTAAAAATGTTTTCTACTGGCGCTTTAGTTTATCGCTGCAAACAGGAAAAACGACAATGATAGATTTCAGATCCGATACCGTGACCAAACCAAGTAAAAACATGCTTCAAACTATGCTGGAGGCAGAAGTGGGGGATGATGTATATGGCGATGACCCGACGGTAAACCAGCTTGAGCAGTTTGCAGCACAGCGCCACGGGTTTGAAGCGGCGGTGTTTGTGAGTTCCGGCACACAGGCTAACTTGTTGGCCATTTTGGCACATTGTGAGCGTGGCGATGAGTATTTGTGTGGGCAAAGTGCGCATAACTATCGCTATGAAGCGGGTGGTGCAGCGGTACTGGGATCGGTGCAACCGCAACCTGTTGAAAACGAAGCTGATGGCAGTTTAGACCTGAAAAAGCTGGCAACGTATATAAAACCGGATGACTTTCATTTTGCCCGTACCAAGCTGCTTAGCCTGGAAAATACCATTGGCGGTAAGGTTCTCAGCCTGGATTATCTGGCACAGGCACGTGCCTTTTGTGATTTACACAAACTGCAGCTACATCTTGACGGCGCCCGTGTATATAACGCCGCAGTAGCGTTAGAGGTCGACATTCGGGCAATCGCTCAGCATTTTGATTCTATGACAATTTGTCTGTCAAAAGGCCTGGGTGCTCCAATTGGCTCTTTACTATTGGGAAGTAAGGCGCTGATTTACAGAGCTAGACGCTTGAGAAAAATGTTGGGAGGCGGTATGCGTCAGGCAGGTATACTCGCTGCAGCAGGCTTGTACGCACTGGAAAACAACGTCGAGCGTTTATGTGAAGATCACCAAAATGCGCGTTATCTGGCTGAGCGACTTAATGAAGTGGATGGATTTAATACTTCGGCTTATCTGGTGCAAACCAACCTGGTCTACGTGGATGTTGCCAGTGAAATTGATATTCATAAGATTGCTAAAAAGCTGGTCGAGCAGGGGATCCAAATTACCCCAGGATATCAGGGAATGAGGCTGGTGACCCACCTGGGTGTTAGCCGTGCAGATATAGATAAGCTGATCCTCGCACTTAATACTCTGTAACCGCCAAGTCACCGTTGTTGTTTATTTGTTGAGTTATTGTTTGTTTTGTGTTCATAATTGGGCTTTGTCTATATAAGGAACATTACCATGAAACTGACACTCAACAAGAAGAAACTCAAAGGTCTGACGGCTGACAGAAAGGCTTTGCCAGGTGAAATGACACCTGAGGTTGCGGGTGGTACGTATACCAACCATCCGATCCTGTGTTACCCAACGATTGACCCTGCCTGCAATACCGACATACAGCAGGGTTGCCCAACCAATGGTGACTGCTATACCGCGTATGGAGATCAGTACTGCCGGATCCCCGCATAAACTCAGTATATAGTATAAGGAAAACAAGCTATGAAATTGACACTTAACAAGAAAAAGCTCAAGGGTCTGACAGCTGACGATAAGTCGTTGCCAAACAATATGACACCAAAAGTAGCCGGTGGTTATCCGACCGATTTTGCACCTTTATGTGGACCAACTATGCAACCACATTGTAATACGGCAGTCTTTTATGGTTGCCCTACTAATGGGAACTGCTATTCAAATGAGTTTATGAACTGCCCCGATCCAAGCATCTGATTGTTCAAAAACTAAATAATAAAAGCCAGGACATCCTGGCTTTTAACGTTATTGGAGCCGTGTAAATTCGGTAGCAAGTTAATTGGTCACCAGGGTAAGGTTTTCAAATAAAAACAGTCGATTACTGTCTACTTGTGTTTTGCCTGGATCCAGGTATTTTTGCTCAAGTACACCATCGGTGGACCAAGTCGCAAAGTCGTCATCGTTTAGTACACCCAGCCTTGTGTTATCAATCAGCCACATACCTTCGAGTTTGTCGTGTGGATAACCAACCTGATCAATCAGATCGAGTACCAGAGATTTAGTGACAGGCACAATCCCAGCGTCACTCAGTGCTTCCCAGCCTTGTTCCATGACCACTTCTTCCAGTGTTTTGCCTGAAATAACCAAACCGAGCGCGTCATCTTGCGTTATCAACGGCGATGAAGCGATTTCTTCCAGGTTAGTGGCGTCACTGAGGTTGATTTTATAAATGCGTTTCATGGCATCCGGGTTGGTGCCATAAAATGCGCCATCTCGCTCAATAACCAGAAACTCAGAGTCAGATAGCGCAACGATACCAGAGTTTGAATTCTGGTTCTTTTCCTGTTTGTACAGGTATTGTCCCACTGCTTTGGTTTCCAGGTTGACGGTTACAATACGAACGATATCTAAATCTTTGACAGTCTTGGAGGGGTTATACAGGGTAGACTGCATTATACCTACCAGTGTTTTTTCGTCTGGTGTGATTGCCAGGCCTTCCATGCCTCGATTGGCACGTCTATTGGCAAATTCAGCAGGCAGGTGTAGTGCAACTCGGTCATCTTCTGTGAATGCGTTAATTCTTGCCAGCTCCACGCCGTTGGCATCAAAGTGGACAATATGCGGGCCATATTCATCGCTGACCCAGAAGCTACCATCTTTTAAGGCAACCAGGCCTTCTCCGTCCAGGCCATAATCGTCTAGTTTGAGCGGGTTATCCTGCTCATGATACGGCTGAGAGTTATCAACCAAAATGGGCGCTCCTTCAGCTGTGTAGGGCGTTTCTCCTGTGCCCCCGAGATCAGAGCTATTAGGCAGACCGGTGATTGGTGTGCCATCAGGGCGCTTAAGTAAAATTTCTTTTAACTTGACTACGCGACCGTCGCTTTGCAGCTCAAATAAGCCGATGCGGGGCGTATAGTCAGGGGTCGGAAACTTCTTACCTTTACCGTATTCCCCGGTATATGTGGCATTGGGTCCGCGGTCAGTCAAAGCATAAAACTGCGTTTTGTTGGTTGGGTGGGCAACCATATCCGAACCATAACCGCCATTTCGGATTTCGAAGGTGCTGCCTGCAATATCGCCATTTTGCAGATCACTGCGTAGCGCGGTATGAGGCAATACAGACCCTTGTGCTGAGAGCGGAGAAGGTTGACACACATAATTAGTCTGGATGATTTCCACGTCACTGAGTTGGTTATCACTGTTAATGTCGACGCCTGAGTGCAACGCTATGCCGCCAAAATAGCATTGGGGATCACCCATCGGCAGGGATCCCTGACTTAACAGGCTGGTCAATCCTTTCGCACCGGTATTGCCATTTACGCCGTTGATGCCATCTTCACCGTTAATTCCTGCCTGTCCGTCTTTTCCATTATCACCATCGCAGGCCGCAAGGGCGAATATCACCGATAAAGCCAGCAGGGGTTTTGTACTAGGTTTCATTGTCGAATCCTTTTAATGATTGTCGCCAGAGTTTGCACATTCTGGCTGATTGAGTTTTGGGGCGAATACAAAACAATCTAAACGGGTACAATAACGAATTGATGACAGGGCTTAGCCAGAGCATTGACACAATTGATATATATTGACGAGCGGTGAGACAGGCCTGAATAAAATACCGCTGGCATGGCCTGAGCTGCGGCTGGGATAAAAAAGCTGCATTACCCCGTTCATTTGTGAGAGTCTGGCAATATCAGAACAAACACAATGGGATAACAACAATGAAGACAATCGGATTGATAGGCGGTATGAGTTGGGAGTCAACGTTAAGCTACTACACTTTGCTTAATGAAGGGGTAAAAGCACAGCTGGGGGGCTTACATTCGGCCAAAATTGTTTTGGTCAGCGTTGATTTTGCAGAGATAGAAGCGCAGCAGCACAAAGGTGACTGGCACGGTGCGGCTGAGTTACTGGCTCAGGCGGCACAGTCTGTCGAAGCTGCGGGGGCTGACTTCGTGTTGATATGCACCAATACTATGCACAAAGTAGCAGACGAGGTTCAGCAGGCCATTTCCGTCCCCTTGTTACATATTGCCGATGCAACGGGGCAGGCGCTGGTACGGGACAACATAAAGAAAGTCGGGCTGCTCGGTACACGTTTTACAATGCAGGAGACTTTTTATCGTCAGCGGCTGGAAGACAAGTACGCTCTGGAAGTCTGTGTGCCAGATAGTGCCGATCAGCAGCGCGTTCATGATGTGATATACCAGGAACTGTGCCTGGGCAAAATAGTCGACAGCTCTCGGGACGAGTACTTAAAAATCATCGCGGCACTGAAAGCCGCCGGTGCCGAAGCGGTTATTTTGGGTTGTACTGAAATAGCCCTGCTTATTGGCGATGAAAATCTGGAAATACCGCTTTACGATACCACGAGTCTGCATGTACGAAGTGCGCTTAATTTATCGCTTGAACCAGAGCAATCATAGCCCAGGGTCGTAAAATACGAGCACAAAGGCGTAATAAAGCGTAATTGCTATTTTGGTGATGATAAGTAATGCTAAGTTATTGGTTAAAGGACAAAGAAAGAGTCAGGTTATGGCATCAATAGAAAAACAAAAGCTGAGCTTTTATGCACAAAATGGGTTTGTTCGCTTTGAGCAGGCGTTGTCACAAGACTTGTTGCAGCGCTTGAGAGATTTGTCTGTCAAATTGGAAGCGTCGGCAAAGGAAGATTTGGCAAAAGGGGCATTACGCAATCAGTACTATTTGTCTACTGAATCTGGCGAACCGAAACTATTTCGTTACAATGATCTGCTGTTTGATGACCCTGAGCTTGTTTTAGATTTGCTTGCCAGCCCAACTATGATGGCGATTTGTGAGCAAATGGTGGGTGAGGGCTGTGTGCCTATGCAGCTTGATTTGGTATACAAATATCAGCATCCCCACCCACATATTTCCTGGCACCACGGTGCACCACATCCCAGAAATTATCCATATCTCAATGTTGGTGTTTACCTGGATGATGCGGATTTGGATGATGGCTGTCTGCGTTATATTCCGGACTCGCAACATGAGATTTTAGATATCTATGAGCTTTCAAGTCAGTATGGCTGGAACATTCCCGGCGTCGTGCAGCAACCGGCGAAGGCGGGGGATATTTTGGTGCAGGATATGATGATACTGCATAGTTCTGAACCGAAAAGAAGTGAAGGGCCACGGCGCACTATCTATATCGAGTTGCGGCCTGTTGCCGGCATCGCAGAAAGTGAAAAGCAATCTGCACAATGGGCTGAGCTCAGAAAGCAATGGATGGCACATGTGATTCAGGCGGCTGCGCCGGAAAATGTGCCTTCAGGTTGGCTGGACTATTATGGTAAACCTGAGCATGACCTGGCAACCCTGGTTAACTTGATTAAAGATAGATGGGAACCGGCAATCCCAGCCGTGTGGTCTCATCAAAATGTTGAACACCCGGATTACCCAACACCGGCAGATTTACGCTGATACCTCGGGGTTTTACTCGATTCCATCTGCATGAGGTTGGTAAGACGCACAAAGTTTGCCGACCTCCTGACTCCACTTAGTGTGATATTCCTGACACTCGCTAATATCGGTCCGGCTCCCAACTAACGGGTGGACCGAGTGACTTACCATTGCTGCTTTTAATAATAAGCCATTTCTTCTCCGCTATTTGATGGATTTATATACTGAATGTCGGGTGTTGGGTCACTAATTATTCTTATTTTTATGCATGATATGAATTTTTTATGTTTTTATTAAAGATTTCATATTTCAATTGTGTGACAATGATGCGGCTAAATTAATTAAGGAGTAATTATGAAGTTAAAATCTCTTGCCTGTTTTGTTGCCATTGCAGCAAGCGCTCAAGTCACGGCATTTACCCAGCTGGGCGGCAGCGGGGTAATGCCCATTGGCCATGAATGGCTAACCCGAACCTCAGCTCTTGAGCTTTTGTCACAAAACACTCAGGTAGAAGATGCCAATGACCCTCGTCTGAGCTGGAACAAAGGCTTAGCAAAATCAACAGAGCTCAATATCGCACAAACTGAAGTCGCAAAAATTCTTGCCAGTCGTCGTAATGACAACACTTATTACTCAGAATATGACGCAATCTTCGCGGCAATAGTCGGTGAGCGCTGGGTGGATATTGCTGGTTTTAATGTCACCAATGCCAGTATCGATCCCACAGGTCCAAACTGTTTTAATGCCGTCGCTCAGGAGCCTGCTGACCTGCAGCAGGATCACTTTATGCGTCGCTATGACGATGTGGGTGGAGCGGGTGGTGTAGATGCCGCAAAGCGCGGACAAGCCCGGTTTATTGATCATTTCGTCAATGCTGCCATGGCGCAGAGCAAGCAGATTAAAGTGTGGGATGGGGGAGGCTATGCCAGCGCGGTAGAGGTGGATCATAACTACTTCCTGTTTGGTCGCGCTGTGCATCTGTTCCAGGATTCATTTAGCCCTGAGCATACGGTACGTCTGCCTGAAGACAACTATGAAAAAGTCTGGCAAGTAAAAGCCTATTTGTGCTCCGAAGGAGCTGAGCAGCATACCCATGCCACTGGCGACGCCATCAGTTATGAAAGTGGCGATGTGATCTGGTACCCGGGCACGCGTACAGATGGCAGCTGGGATGGTTATCGCCCGAGCAATATGAAGCCCGTGGCGCTGGTGGCATTGGAAGCCAGTAAAGATCTGTGGGCGGCATTTATCCGCACTATGGCAACGCCGGTTGAACAACGTGAAACGTATGCACGTACGCAAGCTCAGATGCTGGTTGATGCCTGGTTATCATTTGACGAAACCGCCATGCGTCAATGGTATGATGACGAAAGCCGTCGCGATCACACTTATGTACTGGCACCGGGGGAATCTGGCAAAGGGAAGTCTCTTGAACAGTGTATGGCAGAGCTGAATGTCGGGACCGTCAGCCAGCTAGAGCGTGTCGCTCAGTTGGATGAAGAGCGCCGTCAGTGCCTGTATAATGTTGAAGCCGTAGAGGGCTATGAAGACCTTAACGATCCTCTGATGGATATGCCTTACAACTGGCAATGGAAATCAACTTTCTGGAAAACGGCCCCTGATGGCTGGCAGGCACCAGACTTACCTGCGGATGCGGGCCAGGCCATGATCCTGAAAAGTGCAGAAACAGGACTGGCGGTATCAAGCGAGTCAGGTCTGGAGAATCATGCCAGACTTAAGGCCAGTGGTAATACGCCCGTTGAATTCATCAGTGTGACCGGTAAAAACCAGCAAGTGTATTTTCGCGCCAGGGAAAATGCAGGTCTGTTCCTAAGTTACAGTGCCTCTTCAAGTGGCTACGTAAAGCTTTGGGATTCTGCAAAAGACTCGGGATTTGACCTGATCGATCAAGGTGGTGTGTGGAATCTCAAAAGCACGCGTTGGGCGCAATATGTCTGGCTTGATAGCAGCTCGCAGCAACTGCACCTGAACCGTCATGGTAAGGCCAGCAATGACAACGCGAAATGGGTGTTCAAATACCAATAATGTTTGTAAGTGCCTGAAAGTCAGGCACGCACAATATCACTAGAAGTTGCAAAGCCAGTCAATTTGCCTGGCTTACCCATACATAACAACTCGTTTAGGTTATGGCGCTGCTTGTTCATTTATTGACATCGCCACTTGCGCGCTGGTGTCGTCAATGATGTTATCCGTGTAAAGGATATTCGGGTAAAGCTTAGGTGTTGTATGCTGCGCAATTTGCGATGACAATTGTGCATTGGCTTGATCGGCGGCGGTACGTATTGATGTTGGATCACCGGGAAGCAGGCAGGCTAACACTTCCTCCGTACCTTGCGTGAGTGTCCATGATAGTAAAAAATACTCTGACTGGCTTCTCACTGTTTCCATTTTTGCAAATTGATCGTTCGCCATTTTACTAAAGTCACTGGTATCGGCATACTCGTTATAAACCTTGAAGCTGGCATTGGGGTAGAAACCTTTGCCCAGATATGGTCCGAGATCGACGTTATCAGGTTCAACGATCACGATGACTTTGGCCTTACCATCACCAATTAGACTGTTCAATGTCGATTCGCAAAAGTTCTGTTTTGAACTTGTAACATACAGTGCCTGGAGCTTTGCAAGCACCTCAAATAGGCCATTCCACTGAGCTTGAGAGAATGAAGGGTAATTCTCATTGTCGCTGTCAGTGTCCATATCATGAGACAAATTTAAAATAACCAGTTCTGCGTGTTGCGCCGTAAAGGTATTAATTTCGTCAACAATGTTTTCAATCGACTGCCCTCTGGATCCTTGCATTGAAGGACCGTACACCGGAATTGAAATCTTGGAGTAATGCCCCGTGTAATAGTTGCCACTGCCGATAACAGGGCGAATGTCGAAGTATCTTGCACCAAGCGCCAATTGCTGGCCTATGTTGTAAGTTTGGGTCTGGGTATTACATGAATTTGAACCGAGCGTGCCATGCTGGACCAGGCTCATTCCTGAGTCATGTGAACCGGTAATACAAATGTTGATGAGCTTGCGATCGCCAATCAGGGGTAAACTATTTTGCATCCAGTCTGATGCGTTAAATCTATTCATTGTACCTATTCCTTTATTTTAACGCATACTTTTATATATGCGTGAGAGACGTTGATTAAAGGATTAACTTAGCGAGAAAGTCCCGTTAATAAATCATTCCAGTATAGCCTCACTACTTATGAGCCATAATGTTGAGATTTTATCCTATCTTAATACTTTGAGTTTGCCCTGCTTATGAAAGACAACCCCATGATGGGCATACAGACTAGCAAACGACATATTTTCAGGAGCAAATACCAGAGTAAATGCTCACAGAATCAGCCCAAATCCGATTAAATTTAGAACAAATTTCAGTGTTGTCTATTACAGTATATTACATCTGGATATTGGTTAATAATCTGAAATGTTTTTTATCTTACAGTGTGTTCTTTTTTCACTTCGACTGCAGAGAATAAATTTATAATATTCAGTTGTTTAGTTTTGAGGGCTTGATTTGATAAAGCTTAGGTTAAAATTTTTTTAATTTTTTTGTTTTTTTAACTGGCGTAAACTCTGTAAGCGGCTATATTCATTAACGCTAAGTTCATTTACATGTTCTGGCATTATTAAATCTAAATTTAAATCAAATTAATAAGGAATGTAATCATGAAAAAAGTAATCGATCTTCAGAAGCTTAATGCAGACGCAGGTACTTGCCACCCTTCACAAATCAGTGCTTGGTAAGGCCCTGAGTTAGATGAAATCTACCCCAGATTGAGCGCAGCTAATATTTATAATGGTAACGTTCGTTACGGGCTAGAGGATTCTAATTGATTACAACAGAGCTTCTTAAAATGAAGCTTTGTTGTATGTCTTTATTTTTAGGTGTTACTTTTATTTTTTATATTTAAGGAAGAGTATGGGTAATTCAATAGATAAGCGTATATCTGCAAGTGATTTGCCGCACTTTTTATTTAGTAAATCTAACTTTTTCACTAAAATGCAGTCATATGAAGCGCTTGATAAAGAATACCTCCATATTGTCGACGAATTATTGGATGATGTTTGGGTAATCCAACGCAGAGAAGCCTGGTATGTTGCAAAACCTGACTCACTAGAACTGCCCAGACATGGTTTTAAAATACATATCTCATTATTATCCGGGATCACCCCTGATGCACTCAAAGACATTGTGCCTGTTATGGCCGAGTTTGGTGTGGCATTTAAGTTTCTGGTCGACAGTCATGTCCAGGACTTTTTTAATTCACAGGCCTGCAATAAGGTTGCATCAGGTAAATTTCTCACCGCATACCCTGCAAATCAGGCTGAGTTTGAAGCACTTATAGAAGCGCTTTATAAGGTGACTGGCGCATATTATGGGCCATATATTTTGAGTGATAGAGCATATAAAGAAAGCCGTTGTCTGTTTTATCGATATGGTGCGTTTGTTGGTAATAAAGAATGCGATGTAACCGGTGCTTCGACACCCGTAGTCATCAATGAAGAGACGGGAGAAACTGACTATCGCTTACCCTATTTTCAGTTGCCAGAAGATATTATGGACCCATTTCCCTGTACAGCTGAAGAATCTGAAACCGAACTCCTTAATCAGCGCTATGAGGTGATAGATGCGCTGACAAGCCACTCCAGTAAAGGGGGTGTATACCTTGCCAGAGATACGCAATCTGGCTTGACGGTGGTGATCAAAGAGGCACGGCCGTATATCAACCGAAGCCTGATAAATGAACATGACGCCATATCAGGTTTGATGCACGAGGCACATATTCTGCAGCGACTTGAGCACACTGGCGTCACGCCTAAGGTGGTAGAGGTATTCAAAGAGTGGCAGCATCAGTTTTTAGTACTGGAGCATATTCCCTTTGAGACCCTTAACTACAGCGATTGGGAAAATCATAATGTACTGATAAATGGCCAAGGTGAGCAGGCTGTTCGGCTCTGTCAGCGTTATTTATTGTTGTTAACCAATATTATAGAGGCTGTGCAACAGCTTCATCAGGCCGGCGTTATCATTGGTGACATTGCGCCTCAAAACATTTTGCTACACCCCGAGACGCTACAGATTAAGTTGATCGACCTCGAAGGGGCATATGATCAACTTAACGATAAGTTTTACGCGCGGATTTCAAGCCGGGGCTTTAGCGAATACGATAAAAACAAAGGCAGAAAACCCACCGCGGATGAGGACTGGCAAGCGGTTAGTGCGTTGTGTATTCATTTATTGCACCCGATTTGTCCGCTTTTTGCTCTAAACCCAAAGGCCAAGGACGCGTATTTAAACGCACTGGTAAAAAGCCATGGCCTGCCCGAGCAGATTATCGAAATTGCTGCGTTGTTGCAGTCTGCGCAAGTCGATAAAGTGACGCAAGTGATAGAAACAGCTCTGGGACAATTAAATCAGTCTGCTTTTGAAACCTGTTTGTTTGAAGGGGAAAGGCTGAATCTGAACAAGCGTGATTGCGCACAGTTACTGGAAAAAATGCATGATGGTCTTGCTTTTTTTATGGATAATCCAGTCGGAGAAAGCATATTTCCTGTTGACTATCGAGCATTAAATACTCATCACTTTAGCGTATCTTACGGCCAGTTCGGCATTCTCTACTATCTCAATAAGCATACTAATATTGTTACAGAACCCACAATTGAATCAGCCATCAACGCGCTAAAAGTTCAGGATTTGGAAAGCATGCCTCCAGGTCTTTATTCTGGCTTGTCAGGCATTGCCTGGGTACTGTATGAATGTGGTTATTGTTCAGATGCAATTAACTTGATGAGACAGGTGCTTAACAGCGAGCTGCGTAATCAGGCTTGTGACTTATTCTATGGCGCGGCCGGATGGGGGTTAGCATGTATGCAATTTTACAGCAAAACTCAACAACCTGAGTTTTTGCAAGGCGCGAAAGAGGCCGCGGATATCATCACCAGTGAGCTAAATGAGCATCAGGGGACCTTGTACTATAAAAACCTCGATGGCCAGCCATACTCTGGTCTGCTTCATGGTAATGCGGGCATAGCGTTGTTCTTTTTACGTTTGTACCAGCTCACACATAAAGAAGAAGACTTGCGACTCGCTATGCGCTGTTTGCAGTTTGAAATTAATAGGGGTGAGCGAATCAATAACGAACTGGTATGGCGAAAAAACTATAATGAAAAAACCACTTATCCTTACTTCCAGTTTGGCTCGGTTGGGTTGGGCTGTGTGTTGTTACGTTTTTACCGTGTAACCCAGGAAATTAAATACCTGAGCCTTGCGCAAGAGATTGCAAAGGCAACACAAGGAAAGTTTTGCATCTACCCCGGCGCTTTTGTGGGCATGAGTGGTATAGGTGGGTTTTTTCTGGATTTATATCAGGTAACCGGAGAAATCCAGTATCGTCAGGAGGCGCATGCTATTGCTTACCGCATAAGCCTTTATCAGTGTCCTACTGGAGAAGGAGTCGCCTTCCCCGGAGATAAACTGGCCGCACTCACCACAGATTATGCAACCGGCACGGTTGGCATTGGATTTTTTCTATCTCGTTTACTGGAAAGTGGCCACGGAGTTGAGCTATTTCTTGATCCCTGTTTTGCCAGCTTGGAGGTAGGTAAACAGGTTGCCAAAACGCAGCAGGACTCGATATGACCCTGTTTAATAATTACATTGAGGTTAGTCAGCAAGCGGGATCGAAGGTGTTCGAGAATATGGTTGAGGCACTGGATTGTGCTTTTGATTTTATGCATACCAAACAGTCTCAGGATTTTACCGGCGGTGCATTTATTCCGTTGTATGACTTAACAACGGAATTTTATCAAAGACATTTTCCGCACGTATTTCAAGACTATATACCTTTGTACTTTTCACTCTGGAAGCTGAGGGTCAAAGAAGCGATAGGGTTGAACAATACCCATCAGGATGGCGGTATTCATTATTTTGCCAATAATGGGTATCAATCGAGAATGATCACACTCTGGAGCGCACTGTATAAAGACGCGGTGCCGGGTTTGTCTGCCAGTGATTTGGGTTTGTTTGTGATTGACAGTGAAAACCCCAAACATTTTCCAGTTTATGAACAAATGGCAAAGACCAATACACATTATTACCGCAGTGCAGCTGGCGTGCTGCGTGACATCAGACAGATCGGTAACTTATCCGTTTTTTATGATGAGAAAACATTGGAGCGGCAAGTTTTCGATTATGATAAGGGAACTACAATACAGTTCAACAGCCATTTACTGCATGGTACGAATAGCCTGGCAACGCAGTTTGAAGCGAGTCCGGATGAATATGATCGCTTTCGGGCAGCCTTGACTAGCGTTTGGGTCCACAGAGATGACTTTAATCATGAGATTTTAAACATGCATCAGGACGACTATGCGCAATTATATCTTAGCTCAATGGCACCGAAAGAGCGGGCTGACATTCTGCGCCAGCAGGTTCGGTTTTGCCAAAAGGAAATTGGGCGCATAGAGATCATTTCGCAGCTGGTACGTCATCACTTGAGTAACCCGGTTTTTGCAAAGGTGAGAATATGATCCCAGTGAGTGTTGATATCACAGATGCATCTCACTTTTATGAGAATACCACTTTAACTGGCTTGTCTTGCTCATTTGATGGTCGTTATTTTTTGCTGAGCTCAGATCAATCAGGCTGTGCGAATGTGTACCGGGTTGCAACTCAGTCCAACAGCATAGAACAATTAACGCATTCAACCACTCAGCCGACCTTTGCCATAAGTTTTTTTCCAGGAGATTATCGGTTTTTATTTCGTCAGGACGAAAGTGGCAATGAACTTGATCATATTTGGGTGTGTACACCTGGTGGGCACTGCCGGGACCTGACGCCTGGCGAAGGCCTTAAAGCCCGTTTTTTACAGTGGAGCGAAAGCGGGGAACAATTTTGGCTGCTGAATAATATGCGAGACGCCAGTGTTTATGACGTCTACAGCTATTGCGTGGATGACTATATAAATATGCGTGTATTTACCAATCTCGATGAAGTAAACATTTGTGGTATAAGTCGAGACGGTATGTGGTTGGCGTGTGAAAAAGAGTTAAGTAGTCGTGCAAATCAATTAGTGTTTTATCGCTCAGATGCTTCTTTGGGGCCGCGTTGTGACTACCAGCCCTGTTACCGAGTGGGCGATATTGAGGCGCAAACGCGGCACATGATAATGAGCTTTGCCCCGGATAGCCAAAGCGTGTTTTATACAAGCGATCAAGACTGTGAGTATAAGAATGTATGGGTTTTAGACTTAATGACGGGTAATGCCACTAGTATCATGCAGCTTGGCTGGGACGTGACGGCATTTTATTTTTCGCCATCGGGCCGTTATCAGATCTGCGAAGTGAACCGTGATGCTAAAACCTATACTCAGGTAATCGACACCAGTACACACAAGCCTTGCATTTTAACAACCGAACAGAGCGCTGCTTTTGGGCTGTGTTTTTCACCCGATGAAAGTTTGCTTGGCTATTATACTCAAAGTTGTATTTGCCCAGCTAGTTTGCATATCTGCCGCACTGATGGCAGCAATCAACGGCTGCTTCAGGCACACAATCCCAAGCTACCTCAGCAGCGTCTTGTCCGCGCTGAAGTGATATACTACCCAAGTTTTGACGGCTTATCGATTCCTGCTTTATTGTATCGGCCGAGTCAGGCCCGTGAAGACGAGCCTGTAGCGGCCATGCTCTGGATCCACGGCGGGCCCGGCGATCAGTCTCAGCAGAAATTTGACCCTATGATCCAACATTTAGTGAGTAATGGTTATGCCGTTTTAGCTGTGAATCACAGGGGATCCAGCGGCTATGGCAAAACCTTTTTTCACATGGCAGACAGACAACACGGCAACCTTGATTTAGAAGATTGCCTGTACGCCAGACAGTACCTGAGTGGGTTAGATTGGGTGGATGGTGAACGTATTGGTATTATGGGTTGCAGCTATGGTGGGTTTTTAGCCCTTGCGGCATTAACATTTAAGCCTGATGCTTTTGCACTGGCAATTGACATCTTTGGTGTAACAAACTGGTTGCGTACTTTAAACAGTATTCCGCCCTGGATGGAGGGCGTACGTAAGCGAATTTATGATGTGATGGGTGACCCCAATCAGGATTCTCAAAGGCTTAGACAGATCTCACCATTATTTCATGCTTCCCGTATTCGGCGTCCCTTGCTGGTGGTGCAAGGAAAAAATGATCAGCGCGTATTACAAGTTGAAAGTGATGAAATTGTTCAGGCCGTCAGCAACAATGGTGTGCCAGTAGAGTACTTACTGTTTGATGATGAAGGGCATGGGTTTAATCGAAGGGAGAACTTAATTGCAGCATCTAACCACTACCTTAATTTTTTAAATCAATATTTGTAGCGGCGATATTGATGTTGTCGTCATGTGAATATATGCACACTGATCAAACTGAAATGGGATAAATAATGACCTCATCAATGCTAACTGATACGCACATTTATCCCAGGTCAACTTTACCCGGGCGTGAGCGTTGGCATATTGGGGAGATGTTAAACCAGCCAGGGCTTGCTAAACAGCTAAGTAACTATCTGAGCGAACAGCCAGGTATGATACAAGTGATGGCTAACCCGCTGACCGGCAGGGTCTTATTGCTGTTTGATCCCGCTTGTTGGCAAACGAAAACCATTCGGCAACTGCTCAGGCAAGCTATGCAGTATTGCCAACAGCAAGGCGGCTACGTACATAGCCAGATCCCTGTACAAACAACAGGACTGGAGGGGTTCAAACAAAGGCTATATAAAAACCACTTGTATAGCTTAGTGCAACAGATTGAAGATGAGCAGTGCCGAGCAATGAGACACACTGCTATCAGAGCCAGTGCCATCAATTCCTTCTTTAAGATACTGTCGCCCATTATGACGGGCCTGATGATCTCAAGTGTGTTGTCGCCCATTGCTGCACTAACAAAGCTAGGTTTATCACAAGGGGCGCAACTGGCTTTTTTCACCGGGGCGTTCGGGCTCTCTAAAGGGGCTGAATCCGTTACGGCTCACTATAAAAATAAGCACTGGAGCAAGTACTCTAATGAAATAGACAAAAAAATGAGTGAGAAAGTATTTGCCCATATACAGTCGCTGCCTATGCCTTTTTTAGACAGCAAAAGTCCAGATAAACTTCAGCATCTGGTTAGCCATGATGTGGATATCATCAAGCGCTTTCTTAATTACACGCCGGCTGAATTTACAGACAAAGCGACAACCATGGTGTTTAGCTCTGTAATTATCCTTGCTATTTCTCCAATTGCATTTGCGCTGTGTTTGCTTCCGGTGCCATTTATTACCAAACTAAATAAGCGTCATCAGGCCAGTGTCCGGGAACAAGCTAGTAAAGCGGATGAGCTGACAGACAGCTACAGGAAGGTGCTGTCTAATAACTTAAATGGCCTGTCGACGGTTAAAAGCTTTACTGCCGAACACATTGAGTTTGAGAGGTTTTGTAACGCTAAAGACACAGCCTGTGAACATACTGTGAGGCTGGATAAGGAAAACTCATATTATTCCAGCACAAGCGAGCTTATCTTTGTAATGGGGATTATGGGGCCTGTTGTCTATGGTTGTATGAATGTTTTACGAGGTGGTATTGGCACCACAGAATTTATGGTTCAGATTGGTATCGCACCCAGCATATTAAACTCAGCGACCGGGTTGGAGTATGGAAAGTCTTTATATCGGGATGCTATAGCCGCGGCAACTCGCTTGAGAGCGGTATTAAGTATTGAACCTGAAATGATTTCGCGAGTCGACCAGCAGCCGCTTACAGTGGGAGTCGGTGGCATAGAATTTAGCAATATTCATTTTGGTTATGATCAACATAAGGTGATTAAAGGGGTATCTTTTGAGGTCATGGCCAACAAAAAAGTCGCTTTTGTTGGGCCTACCGGCTCAGGGAAAAGTACACTTATCAAACTGTTGTTGGGCTTTTACCAGGCACAGCAGGGGCAAATTTTTATTGATGGGAAGAACATAGAACAGGTAAGTTTAAAAAGCTTGAGGCAATCCATTGCATTGGTGAGTCAGGAGCCATTTTTATTCAATGGTTCCATCTATGACAATCTTGTCTATGGTCGGCCCTCCGCCACCTTTGATGAAGTGGTCGCGGCTTGCAAGATAGCACAAGCTTATGAATTTATTGATGCTCACCCGGACGGTTTTAATGCGCAGATCGGCGAAAGAGGACACAAACTATCTGGTGGTCAACGTCAGCGCCTTTCCATTGCGCGGGCGGTACTTAAAAATGCCGCAATACTGGTCTTAGATGAGGCCACCTCGGCGGTTGACAATAAAACGGAGGCAGCCATCCGCCAAGCCGTTGATTTAATCTCGCACACTTGTACTGTAATTATTATTGCTCACCGTTTATCGAGTATTCGTTATGTTGATACGATTTACCATATTAAGGAAGGTGAGATCAGTGAAGCCGGGACACATGAACAACTATTAGCCAGGAATGGCGATTATGCCGCATTGTGGCAATTACAAATTTCCGAACAAGGGGAGTTTGTAGCGATTAGGTAACTAATCGCTGCGTATTAAAAGGCGGGAATTTAAGGTGATTTTTTCTCGTAATAGATATCTTCCACATCTTCAATCACACTTTCAATCACCTGCTCAATGGGCTGACCTTGTTCTAGCGCCTGCGATACATCTTCCCGCAGGCTTTGATCGCCAGCGCCTTTTGTGGTGGTAAATTGGGTGAGTAAACTTTGCCCGGTTTTACTCAAGCAGTAGGAGTTAGCTGCCACAACTAGCATTCCTATCGGGCCCAGCGCCATCTTGGCTGCAAGGCCGGCCCCGACATGAGCCAGACCTTGTTTACCTTTACCCTGGGCCAGCAGGCTGACGCCCGGTGAGAGCAGGGTTTCGCCTGCGATACATGCGGCATCTTTTGCCATTTCTTTATTAGTCCGTTTGACAGTCATCCCAGCTATCCTTTCTAACACATTGACTCTTAAGTGTAATCACACTTTGTAAAAAATCCAGGCGAGGCGATATTTCTTAGTGTCGATCAATCACTGCATTGCCAGCAATGTAGCCCTTTGAAGATCAGGTTAAAGAGGTTTTTGCCCAGGCCTTTGACAATGATGATAATCAGATTTATTTTTGCTCCAGGGCCGATTTCGATGCGCTCCAGACGGAGTTTAACTATACCGATTTGCGGGCTGGGGTCGGCAAGTACTGCTTTGATGACTGGCCAGGTTTAACTTTGAGTCGTTACTAACTTATGCTCGCAGCTACTATAGTGACGGCGAATTTAGTGTTGGCGTTGAAGGTGACTTCTGTGGTGGGGGAGAAGGGGGAGGCGATTAGCGTGCTAATGACTTGTGTTGGCAGTTTAACGAAACGGTTAAGAGTGTCGGCCAAAAACAGGGCCCGCCAGAGTCAAAATAGGGCAGGCCTGACACGATTAATGCCTTAATCAAAAGTACAAATAGGAGTCGCAGTGACACTGAGGGTCATCTTTGAGTTCATCAATATGTACGTCGACTTTACTTTGTGAGCGCGCATCATATATGGTAACCATGTTATGCTGCTTGTCTATGCTGAGCACCTCGACCGGGTGTTTGTGATATTCAACCCATTCTCCATTGCGGACATCTTCAATATTCATCTTTTCTACCCCATTAGTCAGTGAACCTGTGCAAAGAGTCATGAACATATTGTTGTAATAAAGAGTTTAGTGACAAAAACGAAAAAGCCCAAGCATAGTGCCTGGGCTTTACGATTTTCAGGGAGTTAGAAGCTGTAACTTACGCTGAACTTGACGCTGCGCGGCATAATATAGCGGCCGTTTGGTGCGTCGGCATTACGTGGGTCGCCCTCGGTGATACCCTGTTCATCGGTCAGGTTATCCACCGATACCATCAGTTTTACCTGCTCTGTTGGCTCCAGCGTAAAGCCCAGATCGAACTTTTCATAGCCATCCAGTACCACCGTGTTTTCATTGTTACCAAAACGGTCATCAACGGCTGAGATGGTTCCGTAAACAGTGGCAAACATATCACCCAGCTCAAACTCATAGCTAGGTGTGACACGCACCTGCCAGGCTGGCTGACGCTGTGCTTCGTTGCCCACATTGTCGGGACTTTCAGTGATTTCGGTTTTCTGCCACGTGGCGTTCATGTTTACGCTAAAGCCTGAGCTATGATTGAAGTTATAATCGACTTCAATACCCATGGCCTCGTTGGTCAGGATTTCTGCCGGGTCGCCTGGTTTTCTGACGAAGGTGTCGCCCTGTACTTCGTTGGCAAACAAGGTCGCGAACAGGTCGCTGCTTTCACCCATATATTTGTAGCCGATTTCTGCCTGAGTCACTTCTTTGATCAGACGTTCCCCATCCTGATAAGCTCCATAGTTGTCGCGGAAGTCGTCGAAGTAAGGCATTTTGTAGCCTTTGTTCATACGTGCGAATACACCACTTTGGTCGTCCAGTTTAAAATCAGCGCCCAGAGTCCAGGACGTTTTGCGTTCATCATAGGTGACAAACTTATTGATGGTACCGTCAAGATCTTCATCAACAGAGTAGTCTACTTCGTGCTTTTCGCTACGCAGGCCTAGGTCAAGAGTTAGCGCGTCGGTGGCGCGATAGCTGTGTGTGGTATAAAAGGCGACTGTGGTTGCATCGCCGGTACTATTGATATCGTAGTTGAAGCCACAGCCGTCATCGCTGCTGTTACAGTCGATACCAGTAAGGGCCTCACCGCCGGCGCTCAGAACATGATAAGCTGAGTTACCCAGGCTCCACCAGTCTTTTGCTGAGGTGGTTGCCGTGTATATACCAAATGCGCTGTTAACCTTTGAAAACTCTTTACTGATGGCTAAGTCATTGGTGAAGGCATCAATCTCTTTCAGCACAACCCAGCGGCCATAGTTTTGCACCATGGTATTGCCATCGTAGACAGTGCCTGTCACAGAGCCTACTGCACTTGTGCCATTGTCTGCCACGCTGGCCAGGTTAGTTGCTGCACCATCAGGGACCAGGCCATAGGTATTGGCATCACCCTGAGTCAGACTAAAGCGGTCTATCAGTTGCCAGCCGTTGGGTAATTCGAGTTTCAGACTACCGCCCGAAACGTGGCCTTTCCAGCCACGACCTTCGCCCAGGTCAATTTCCATGTCCTGTCCGGCAACATGGATGGTTGCCTGACGGTTAAGCGTACCTAGCTGGGTAAAGCCTGCGTCAACGCCATCAACATTTAGTGGTGTAGGCAGATACCAGGCGCCGGTGTCATCGGTTTGGCGGGTATAGACATTAAACTCACCCTTATCGAACTCTTTGGTCAGATTAACGGTAAACTGATGACCTTTTTCAGAAGTAAAGCCAGCGTCACGGATACCAGAGGAGCGTTTTGCATAGCCGCCGATCATATAATAGAAATCGTCGCTAAGTTCACCGCTTAACACGCCGTCAATGCGCTGAAGCCCGTAATCAGAAGTGGTATATTTAACTGTGCCCTCTGTTTCTTCTGAACCACGCTTAAGATGGAAGTTCGTTGTCAGGCCCGGCTGACCATTTGATACGACCGGGTTAGGGCCGCCACGCAGGCCTTCCATGCGGGCAATGGTTTCATCAAGACGGAATATCGATGAGTTTTCTAAAAATGATAATGTTGGTGCAGGATAAATCGGCGAGCCTTGCAGGCTCACTGTCAAAAAAGGCGCATCGCCGCCGCCAGGAAATCCGCGCACAAATACATTGGCGCCAGACTCTCCGCCAGAGCTTTCGACCCAGATCCCGGGTACCGATTTAAGCAGATCAGCTGTGCTTTTCGGCGCTAAACGTTCAATTTGTACGGCATCGACGTTGGTAACCGCAAAGCTGGCGTCCAGCTTACGAATACCAGCACCACCAGGCGTACCAGAAACGATGATGGTTTCGACTTTTTTGCCTTGCTTCGCGTCTTGCTGCTGTGCATGTGCTGTGCCCGATACGGTGATTGCCGCTGCTACCGCTGATGCGATTAGAGAATATTTGTTGCCTAGGTTCACAGGAACTGCCCCCTTGGTTGTCATATGTGTTGTCAGTCATTGCATAGCTTTGTGTATGCATGCTCTTTGCTATTGTTATGCGCCGCCCATAGCCTGTTTGTTTGGCTTTAAACTCCCTAACCATTCTGCGAAAGGATAGGCACAAGCGTCAGGTTGCACGCGGCGTCATTTTAAAATAGAACGTTATGCAAACGTTTGCAATAGGGTGTTTGCAAGTTTTTCCCCACTTTATGGCAATCTGGTTACTGGACGGATGAGTGGCGATGCTCGCTGAGAAAAGCTGAGACAGGTAAGCAGGCGCTGCGCTATAATGCTAGGTCAGAGCATTGACTCTGTTTTAAAAATGAATATATTCAAATTGTTACATTGGTTCTTTGGTGGTGCGTTATACATGCAGTCAAAAAAAATGAAACTGGCGGATCTGGCAAAGCTGGCGGGCGTGTCTACGTCAACGGCATCCCGGGCGCTGAATAATAATCCGCTGATTAAGGAAGAAACCCGCAATAAGTTGCAGGCGCTGGCTAAAAAGCACAACTTTAGCCTCAATGCGGCGGCCAGCCGCCTTAGATTACAAAAAACCAATGTGATTGCGGTATTAATTAACTTTGATGCTGAAACGGAGCAATCAATCGACGATCCGTTTTTGCTTAAAGTGGTCAGTGACATTAATCTGGCGGTTAATCGCCAGGGCTACGAACTTTTGCTGTCTAACTCGTATATGGCAGGTGACGACTGGCACGGGTACTTTATTGATGGTCGTCGGGCCGATGGCGTGATAGTGGTTGGTCAGGGGAAGCAGCAGGCACGCATCGAACGTGCCGCCAGCGAGGGCACCCCTCTGGTCGTATGGGGT
The DNA here is from genome assembly GCF_056161105.1 of Pseudoalteromonas sp. AWH4_217. Lineage (NCBI taxonomy): Bacteria > Pseudomonadati > Pseudomonadota > Gammaproteobacteria > Alteromonadales > Pseudoalteromonadaceae > Pseudoalteromonas > Pseudoalteromonas sp. AWH4_217. The sequence continues at coordinate 28,608 of NZ_JBSWYM010000009.1, forward strand.
GATCCCAAAACACAGGGAGAGTATGCCATTGTCGGGAGCGATAATTATCTGGCTGGCTGTACCGCGACCCGACACTTGCTGGACAGGGGAGCTCGACGCTTGCTATTTATGGGCGATCCTGCCCATGCAGAGTTGGCAGAGCGCTACCGCGGGTTTTGCGATCAAATCAGTAAAGAGCCGGAGGCTTCGGCTTCACTATTGAAAATCGACATCACCAGTTTGGCGGCGTATGAGGTGATTAATCAGACTTTGCTGAGCGAAGGACTGAGCTTTGATGGTATTTTTGCTTGCAGTGATATGGTTGCCCTGGGCGCAATGAAAGCCCTTAAAGAGCGTTATGTCAGCATTCCCAATGATGTGCGACTGGTCGGGTTTGATGATATAGCGATGGCAGATATCAGCTCGCCTTCACTGACCACCATCAAACAGAATACCCGTCTGGCAGGGCAAGTGTTGGTAGATAAGCTTCTGGCGCAGTTAAAGGGCGATAAGCCTGATTCTGCCCAACTGGATGTTGAACTGGTCATGCGTCAGTCAAGCTGATTACGGCCGTTGACGCTGTAAACAAACTGAGCAATTTTTTTTACTTTAGAATTGCAAACGATTGCAAAAATGAATTCCCGCGGCTAGACTGACTGTTATTGAATAGTTACAGAGTCATCCTATGAAGCACACCAGAGTCGTGCTGGCCATGGCGGCCTGCTACTTTTTGTTTGCGATTTTACTCAACAGTGTCGGCACCGTCATTTTGCAGGCGATCAACACCTTTGCAGTGTCAAAAGCCCAGGCTGCCAGCCTGGAAGGGTTTAAAGATATCCCCATTGCCATTGTGTCGTTTCTTGTTGCCTCGTTTATTCCCAGGATCGGTTATCGCTTAGCGTTATTAGGCGCTTTGTTTGTGGTTGCGGTTATGTGTTTGCTAACGCCTGTACTGGGGGCTTTCTGGGCTTTAAAAGCCTTATTTGCAAGCGTTGGCTGTGCATTTGCGATAGTCAAAGTAACGGTTTACGCGTTAATAGGTCAGGTAACAGACGATGCAAAGGGGCACTCGAGTTTGCTTAACACCATTGAAGGCCTGTTTATGGTTGGGGTACTCAGTGGTTACTGGATCTTTGCCGCGTTTATCGGCGAGCAGGCTGATTCACTGGCATGGCTCAATGTCTATTACCTGCTGGGCGCACTGACCCTGGTGACCGCATTGTTAGTGATCAGTGCACCCATGAAGAAGCCCCAATACAGCAAAGAGCAGCCACTAAAAGACGAATTTTTAGGCATGCTGAAACTGGCCTATCAGCCTCTGGTATTGGTTTTTGTGTTATCGGCGTTTTTATATGTGTTAATTGAGCAGGGCGTAGGCACCTGGCTGCCGACTTTTAACAATCAGGTACTGAATTTGCCAGTGGATATCGCGGTGCAGCTGACCAGTATTTTTGCAGCCAGTCTGGCCATTGGGCGTTTGCTGGCCGGTCAGTTACTCAAGCATATCCATTGGTACAAGCTGCTAAATGTGTGTTTAGTTGGTATGGCGGCGCTGGTATTGCTGACCTTACCTATGACGGAAAATCTACATCCAAAAGAAGTGAACAGTTTGTTTGAAGCGCCGCTGGCAGCCTACCTTATGCCTTTAATTGGACTACTGATGGCACCTATTTATCCGGTGATCAACTCGGTAATGCTGAGCAGCCTGGATGAACGTCAGCATGCACCAATGACAGGTCTTATTGTGGTGTTTTCGGCTCTGGGCGGCACAACTGGCTCATTAATTACCGGGTTTGTTTTTGAATACATTGGTGGTCAGCAGGCGTTTTATCTGTCTTTGATCCCCATGAGCGGCATCGCCGTCACGTTATTTTTGTTTAAGCGACGCGCACAGGCACAGACCAGCGCTTGCGCGCTCTAGGAGTTACAGATGCAGTTTGAACAATCAAACTTGTTTAAAGCGGTGCAGATGCAGGGCATTTTTTCGGATAGTAAACAGTTTGCAGATGCTATTCCAAAACAGAGCTGGGAGCAGGCCTGTGCGCTGTATGACAGCGAATGCCCTCAAGATCTGACTGAGTTTGTCGCACGTCATTTTGATTTTGCGCCACAGCCAGAACTGACTGAACTCCATGCTACCTCGGTCAAAGATTATATCGACCAGCTATGGCAACGCCTGGCGCGTGACCCACAGACGGGCAATGTGTCGTCATTGCTTGATTTGCCCGCGAGCTATACGGTTCCGGGTGGCCGCTTTAACGAAATATATTACTGGGACAGTTATTTTACGGCTTTGGGCCTGATGGATGCCGGCCACGTCGAGCAAGTGTCGAATATGCTGGATAACTTTGTCAGTCTTATTGAGCGTATTGGTCATGTGCCAAATGGTAACCGCAGCTACTACACCAGTCGATCACAGCCGCCAGTGACAGCTTTGATGGTGTCTTTACTCTGGCAAACGCATCATCAGGATACGACATGGCTACGTAAAGTGACTGATGCGCTTAGAAAGGAGCACAGTTTCTGGATGGCTGACAGCGAGCAGCTGAACGATGAACTGACTGAAAGCCGCAGGGTCGTACGTATGCCTTGTGGCGGGGTAATGAATCGCTTCTGGGATGACTGCGCAGAGCCAAGGCCTGAATCTTACAAGGAGGATATCGAGTCGGCCAGTATGCTGGAACCTGAATATCGCGCATTGTTTTATCGTAATATTCGTGCTGCGTGTGAGTCCGGCTGGGATTTCAGCAGCCGCTGGCTGGACGATCCTGATCAGCTTTGCAGTATTAATACGGTTCAGCGTATACCTGTTGACCTTAATGCCCTGTTGCAACAGCTGGAATGGCAGCTCAGTGAATGTTACGCGGCACTTGGCAACAGCGTACAAAGCGCCTGTTATCTGCAACTATCCCAGCAACGCAAACGGCTTATTCAGGCCTATTTATGGGATAAAGAGCAGGGCTGGTTTATGGATTACCACATTGCCTTGCAAACGCGCAGCCAGGTGATGTCACTGGCGGGGGTGGTACCTATGTTTTTGGGACTTGCTAGTCAGTCTCAGGCGGAGTCTATGACGCAGAGACTGGAGCTGGACTTTCTAAAAGCCGGGGGGCTGGTGACCACGCTAACCAATACAGCGCAACAGTGGGATAGCCCAAATGGCTGGGCACCCTTACAATGGTTTGCCGTGAAAGGCATGTTGAATTATGGCTATGTGAAGCTGGCAGTCACAGTGGCCAGACGCTGGCTGGCTATGCTCGAGCGCGACTTTGAGCAACACGCTTGCCTGCTGGAAAAGTATAACGTGGTTGAACCTGGTGTACGCGCAGGTGGCGGTGAATATCTGGTACAGCAAGGCTTCGGCTGGACCAATGGGGTGACCAGCCGGTTATACCGGTTGCTGGAAGATTAGCGTTCACGGGTCATGATGTGACGGCTGTCATGACCCGTTTTACTTGCTCAATCCATAAATACAATGCGCACAATAATGGCGACCAGAACAATAACAAACAGTACCAACTCAAGTTTGTAAACGATTGATTTAGCTTCTCTCTCCGCCTTGTTTTTGGCAATTTCCTTCTTTATATTAGTTTGCTCTGGGTGCTTCTTTTCATAAGCCTGATTGGCTTTCTCGGCAAATTTTTTACGTTTGTCAGCGCTAAGCGCCTTATTCATAGCGGCACCATGATCAGAAACATGACCTTTGGCTGTGCGCCTTGGGGGGGCGGGCATGGAAACCTCCTGAATTAGCATTTAAAGTTAAAACTAATTCGCATACATAGAAACCATTCTTGAGATACTTAAATCATGGGCGATAGCCAGGCAAAATTGACTCTTTAGTTGCGCTAAGTTGAGAAAACCTTAACAGTCGGCAATCAGTTTATTCTCCCAAGTTGGTAATGTGTTTATGCTTACCAATATTAAGTATAGCCCCAGATGCAAAAGACTGGCAGCAAACCTCGCTGCCAGGGGAAATAAGAGACGCTGCCAAATGAACCAGTTCACGGCAGGCAGGTCAAAATCTATATATTTGTGTAATATTTGTACATTACAGCACATTACAGGTTAAACAGGAGGTGAGGCTGGTGACTCAATTAGCAAAACAACTCTTCGTTGGTTTGTATATGGCTATCGTCTTGAATTTGACCGGATGTAAGGAGCCACTTCAGGATACTGACACGCAATTGGTCAATTTAGAGCAAAGTGGGGCTCAGGGTCAGTTTTCCGCTGATGGTCGTTATGCCGTCTTGCATGACCCCGGAGATAAACTTGCCGTTTTTGACGTCGCAACGCAACTGCGTTTGTTTCAGCTAGCCGATCCTGTCCCCGCAAGCGATGCTAAAAAGGGCAATATTCTGGCATTCAGTCTCAGTGAAGATAACACACAACTCGCCATCGGCTTTCGTCAGTTTGTTGAAGTGTGGGATATTGAGCAAGGAAAACTTTTGGGAACCGTTACTGTTCACCCAAGCGATGAGCTGGCGAAAGTGTCAGCGCTACGTTTATATACTCGCCCACACCATCTGTTGGTTGGACTCAATGATGGGACTGTCAACTTACTTGATCTTGACAACCAGTTGGTTAAAAAAGCCAAGCTCCACAACAGCAAAGTGATACATGTCGCGAAAAGTGCGCAGGGCCAGGCTCTGCTGAGTGCGGGTCACGATGGTCAGATACTGCTGTTTGATAGTCACACCCTAGAGACAAAGCGCGGCTTTGCTTTTGAGCGCCGTATAACCAGCATTGCACAGAGTCATGATCAAACCCGGTTATTTGCGTCCGATGCACTTAATGAGCAGCGTATTTTTTCGCTTTATTCTGGCACAGAGTATGACGTCAGTCTGAGTTACCCGGAACGTTTCAGGTGGTTTCGTGCAGCGGTATTCAGTGATGATGAACGCTATTTAGCGACTGGGTCTTCAAAAGCCTGGTGGACGCTATGGGATGCTCAAAGCGGTCAGGAAATTGGCGCCTATTTTATCAAAGCACACAGCCGGGACGCGACAATACTGGATATGCATACCAATTCACGCGGTGAACTACTCACTCTGAGCAGTGATGGTTTTATTGAATTGTGGCAGATCAACACCTTAGTAAATGGCCGCCAGTGAATGGTGCGGTTCTTGCTGTTGATTTCTCGAATGGTGTGTTATTGAGTTGTAATGGAGCGAGAGTCCCATTTTGGATAATGTACGCGTAGAGGCGAGTTTCTTAGCAGGTAGAATATATGTGTACTTTTTACTCTCTGTTAATACACGTATAATGGCGTTTTTTGTGGTGTCACGAGTAAAATTATGTGGTTAAGGGTATTGCTGGCGACATTGTGTGTGGTCTTGTTGAGTGCATGCAGTGAAGAAGTTCAGCTAAGTAAGGGAAACGTTGGCAGGTTAAATGAAAGTGGCATCGCACTGGGTCATTTTTCAAAGGACGGCAGTAAGCTTGTTACGTTTGACAATCAAAAACAAATCCAGGTGTGGGATGTTGCTACCCAGCATGTGGAGTTTACCGTACCGCAGGCAAAAACCCCCGGTTTTGTGAGGGATGTGGCACTGTCGGAAGATTTGCAGATGCTGGTGATTGCCAGTGAGACAGAGCTGGCATTTTGGTCGCTTAATAAAGGTAAACTGGTGACTAAAGTTGCTTTTGGTGGTGTGACTCCTGGCGCGGTGATCACCGCAATGGCCATCTCGCCTAAAAATGACAAGGCCATTGTTGCCATGGCCGATGGCACCATCAATATGGCGGATTTACATACACAGATAAATAACCGTTTTGCACCGCATTCCCGGCCAGTTCAGCATGTTTTCTGGGACGAAAAAGGGGAACTATTTGTCACCGGTGCGCAGGATGGCAAGCTGGCGCTGTGGAAATTTGGCTCAGCAGAGCCTATTTTTATGAAAGAGTTTGATCACAGAGTAACCAGTGTTGCTGTCAGTGATGATTTCTCGGCACTGTTTGCCTCGGATGCCTTGAATGAACAAGTTGTTACGTCGCTGACTGACGGGCAGAGTATCAGTGAATTGCAATATATGTCGCGGTTTAAAGTATTTCGCAAGGCTCTGTTTATAAGAGGCAGTGAACTGCTGGCAACGTCGTCGTCCAAGTCTCATTTAAGTATCTGGAATACACAAAATGGCGAAGAGCTTGGAACATGGCAGATTGACTTTGTGCACGACGGCGCCACTATCATAGATATGTATGCGGCCGATAGAAATACGCTTCTGACATTGAGTAGTGACGGTATTTTGGAGGCGTGGACGCTTAACGCGTTGGCTCAACGCTAAAAAAGGTGAGGGCATGAATAGATGGATTTGGGCTTGCTTGTGGGTTATCAGTAGTGGTGTTTCTGGTGCCACTACCATGCCAGATAATGCTGTGCAACCTGTCGCAGAGCAGGTAACGGGTTTAACAGCTTTAAACCTGATTGCGTTATGTTTTTGTGTTTATTTGTTGTGGGCACTGGGGCGATATTTGTATTTACAACAGCGTCATTCTGACAAAGAACAGTGTGCAAAACAAAAATGGCAGGTCTATCAAAATCTGGCAAGTTCTCTCGATGCAAAGAATTACACCATCCTCAGCCGTCACTTATATCCAAACCAGCTTGAAGCGCTGTCTCTTGATTGTGTTGTGTTGTCGCCTTTTGGTGTCTTCGTGATTGTTGTGATTGACCAGAAGGGACTTATTGCCGTTGAAACAGATAGCCAGGTTTGGCCCTGTCGCTACAAAAACAAAACACATTATCTGCCGAATCCACTTTCTGCTGCGGCACAACGCGCGTCAACACTGGCCAGTGTGCTCAATACGCCGTTTGGTGTACGCTGGATTGCGGTTTTTCCTGATGAAGCTGAGTTTAGCCCAACCCGACCAGCAGACTGTTGTACCGTGAGCGAGGTTGCACTGGATATACTCAGATATACCCGGTGTCAGTTTAGCCATGAGCAAACTCGTTTATTTGAACAAGCTGTTTTAGCCTATGGTGACCATCACAAGCGGCTTAGTGCCTGAAATATAGTTCTGCACAGACATTTTTGATGCGCAGTCATTGAATTCAGGGTACAATTGCGACTCTTTATCATTTCCCCTGCTGTATTTTATAAGGCATTAAACTGCTCGAATGACCGATCTGACTACACACCAAGCGTCTCGTAATCGACTTCTTATCGCACTTGCACTCACCTGTACCTTTATGATTATTCAGGTTATTGGTGCATATTACGCCAATTCACTGGCGGTGCTTGCCGATGCTGGACACCTCTTTGTGCACAATAGTTCATTGTTTATTGCGCTACTGGCTTCAGCTGTTGCTATTAAACTGGCCAAAACCTACAACGATGGCTACAAAAAAGCTGAGTATACCGGCGGTCTGCTCAATGGCCTGCTGTACTTATCTATTGCCGTGATTATTCTGCTTGAAGGCGGCGAACGCCTTGGACATCATGGTCAAGGCCATGATTTGAACGTAAATGCGTTTGCGATGTCGAGTATTGCGGCGGTTGGGTTCTTATTTCACGGTGCATCAGCCTGGGTGTTATATAAAGGGCGCAAAGATAGCATCAATGTTTACGCAGTGTTTTTACACTCTTTCTTTGACTTACTCTCTACTATTTCTACCTTTGTAGCGGGTGTACTTATTCACCTAACTAACTGGGAAGTCATTGACATTGTCTCCAGTATGCTGATTTCGGTGTTTGTTTTGTTTACAGGAATTAAGGTTATTTATACCTGTATTCAGGGGCTGAGAGAAAAAGCGCAGCTGTTGCCCGATGTGCAAAAACTGGAACAGTCAATCCTGTCGACGGAGCATGTCGACAGTGTTCATAACGTCACCGTGACTATGTTGGACAACCAGTTGACGGTTGGTGCGCATATTGTACTGAAACATCACTGTACCAATGAAATGCACGATGAGGCTTGTCGTTTGGAAGTCGAGCGGACCCTGATGAATGGCTTTGCGGTTAAACAATGTGTTTTGCAAATAGAAAGCCACGATTGTCCCGACCACTAAACTTGGCAAAACTCGATTTTTCCTTTACTTTTTAACAGTATCAGTAAAATTTAATTCATAAGTCAGCGCAAGTCAGGCGACATTTGTTTTGAATAGATGCAGGCGGTTGTTTATACCAATTTGCTTAATTAAGTGGTCTGCTTTGAGGCGAGAAAATATGCTCGATAACCAGACAAAAAATTTTGCTATTTAGTTGTTCTAAATAAGAAATTTTTAACACCGTTAGCGTCATATTTGCTCCTTCAAATTGACCTGGTATTAAGTGAAATTGGTATTATACAGCTGCATGAAAGTGTTTAGAGCCAGAGGAGCCTGAGTATTGTTTGGGAAAATTAAAGCATTACCTAAGGTAGCAATTGCGATTTTACTCGGGTTGTTAGGTGGTTTTGCAAACCTGTTACCTTTATGGTTCCTGGATAGCTCCGAGTTTTTACTTGGGCAACTGTTTGTAATTCTTGCATTAATGTCGCTGGGTTGGCGCTATGCACTATTGTGTGTGGCAATTGGTGCGGCTTTTATTTTTTACCGTTGGGGCCACTGTTGGCCCTCTATGGTATTTTTGTTAGAGATTGCCTGGTTACAGGTGTTTTGTGTCAGGCCCAATAAGCCTCTGTTTATGCGGGGGTTAGCATTTTGGGTGCTATTTGGCGTTCCATTGCTCTTCCTGTTTGGCAAGTTTGCCCTTGATCTCAACCTGCTTGTGATCATGACTGCTCTGGCTAAGTATTTTATTAATGCTGCAATCTGTCTGGTTATTGTTGATTTACTGTCGTTGTTTTTGTTCAAACAACTTTGGCAAGCCAAGCCCCTGTATCGTATTTTAAATTATATGATCAGCCACCTTATCATTCTGGTGGTTCTGGTCACAACGATTATGCTGACTAACAGCCACTATGAGCGCATTGAATATGAGGTCAGGGCGCAGCTGAGCGACGTGGCAAATACAACTGCACAGCGCATAGACAGCTTTTTGGGCAATCATCGCAGGGCACTGGCGGATGCTGCCTATAATATTGAGAGGGGTCTGGACAAGCAACAGACGATAACCCGATTGGTCGAGTCTTATCCCAATATTCGAACCGCTATCACGGCAGAGCAGTCCGGGCTGGTGACTCACTTTTATCCAGATACCTTAAGAACGAGTCTCGCAGGAGAAGTACCTGCAGTTTCTGATCGTCAGTATTTTATCCAGGCGCCTTACTACCCTGGTGGGTTTGTTTCAGGGATATTCCGTGGCCGAGGCTTTGGTGATGATTCGATTGTGGCGATATCGGCGCCTGTTTATCAACAAGGCGAGTTCGCCGGGATCGTGGAAGGTTCGGTATTTTTCAACACATTTGAGCAGTTTATCCCCCGAGTTTTGTCTCATATGGGGCACCTGATGATACTCGATAGTAATAATAAGGTGGTGTTTAGCTCATTAAAGTCTGACTTTAATACCCTCGATGAGATCAATGACGCTACCCTGGACACGTTAACCAATGACAATCAGAACCTGTATATAGGTAAAACAGAAGAAGTATTTTATCGACGAAGTGTTCGCTCCGAGCAGTTTGGCTGGCAGGTCATCAGTTTAATTGAGCGAAAGTACGTCAATATGGCGGTTGCATCTGCCTGGGGGCAATCATTTTTCCTTGCTTTGTTTATTATCGCGCTCAGCAGTGTACTGGTGAGTAAGCTGACCCGCATGTTGATTAACCCAATGCATGACTTGAGTAGCCGGCTCAATAGTTTTGATCCTGCCAGTCGCAATGATGATTTGTCGCCCAAAGAAGAAGCGACTTTTCTCGAAGTCATTACGTTACAACAGCAATTTACCCAACTGGCATTCAAGCTCTCAATGAGTTTTAAAAAGCTGCAAAAAGCGAATCAGGAAAATCAATCTCTGAATGCTCAGCTGACAAACTTTAACGCCCAGTTAGAGACGCAGGTTCAGGAAAAAACGGAAGAGCTGATTGACGCGCTTGACAGGGCAAACAAAGCCAGTTCCGCTAAGAGTTTGTTTTTGGCCAACATGAGCCATGAGATTCGCACGCCACTCAATGGCATCATTGGTATGACTGCGGATATGCAGCGCAATACACTCGACGAGGCGACCGCTGAGTCGTTGCAGATTATTTATCAGTCGGCGCATAACTTATTGTTAATATTGAATGATATTCTCGACTATTCAAAAATAGAAGCCGGAGCACTAGAGTTAGACAAGCAGGATGTTGCCTTTCATAAGGTATTGCATGCTCTGACAACCTCGTTTTGCAAAACTGGTGTCAAGCAAGGGGTATCGTTTAGTTCTGATGTTGATGCTTCGGTACCTGAATATCTGTTGCTGGATGAGCTGCGAGTCACGCAAATCATTAATAATTTGCTTAGCAACGCGGGGAAGTTTACGGAGCAGGGCAGTATTAAGCTGAATGCTCGATATATTAATGGTGCTTTACATATCGCCATCATAGATACCGGCGTTGGCATTGCGAAGGAAAAACAAAAACTGCTGTTTGGCGAGTTTATTCAGGCTGATGTCTCTACCACGCGCAAATATGGCGGAACGGGTCTGGGATTAACGATTTGCAAGCGGCTGGTAGAAGCTATGGGCGGTTCTATTGAGGTGGAAAGTGCCTCAGGTCAGGGTAGTACATTTTCTGTGATTATTCCTGCTGAACCAGGAGAAGCTCAGCATGAAGAGAAACAACAGGTTAACGCACCAAACTTACGTGGTGTAAATGTTTTATTGGTTGAGGATAACCCCATAAATCAGATCGTTGCCGCTAAGCTTATGGATCATACAGGGTGTAGCCTGACCAAGGCAAATGATGGCCTGGATGCACTGGCTCTGTTGAAAGGGAGTAATATTCCTCTGGTGTTGATGGACTGTCAGATGCCAAATATGGATGGCTTTGACTGTACGCGCCGAATAAGGCAAAACCCGGAGCTTTATGGTACACCCTATATTGTGGCCATCACAGCCAATGCCTTTAATGAAGACAGGGTTAAATGCCTGCAGGTAGGTATGGATGATTTTGTGTCTAAACCCATTGAGCCCGATGCGTTGTATCAATGCCTGCTGAGGTGGCAGGGCTAAACAACCAAATTCTGCTTGGGCATACAATGGTATGCCCGTCAGTTAGCTTACCTGTGCAACATCGGGCGGATACTTTTCAAATAGCCCTTTTACACTAAGCGGCTTTGAAAAATAATACCCCTGCATGTACTCGCATCCTAAATCCCTGAGAAAGCTGAGTTGTTGAGCGGTTTCAACGCCCTCGGCAATACAGGCCATGTTGAGATTTTGAGCAAGCATATAAATGGTTTTCACAATCGAGCGATTGTGGGGATGTGTTTCCAGGGTCCGAATAAAGCTTTGATCAATTTTTATAATATCGATAGGAAACTGGCTCAGGTAAGTAAGCGAAGAATAGCCTGTGCCAAAGTCATCCAGAAGCAGTGTAAAACCAAACTTTTTAAGCTCAGAGAGGGTTTTGCTGGCCTTATGCCTGTCGGCCAGAAAGCTGGTTTCGGTGATCTCTAACTTGAGCTGATGACTACTCAGATCAAACTCAGTGATAATGCTGTTCAGTGATGCCGCCAGATTATCACGCATAATATGCTGAGGTGACAAATTCAACGACAGATAAAATGAACTCTGTTGCTGAAAAAATGGAGCCAGCTCTTGCAGTGCATTACGCAGGGCTTGTGTTGTCATTCGTTCAATCAGCCCTACGTCCTCTGCAATGGGAATAAATTCAGCAGGTGAAACCGGCGTTGAATCTAACTGCCAGCGCATCAGAAGTTCCACACCCGTAAGAGCGTGATTTGTCGTATTTATGATTGGCTGATAATGGTTATAGAGCTGGTTGTCTTCAACAGCTTCTTTGAGAGCAGCCTCCAGGCTGAGTTTTCTGCTCATGTGAGCATTCATTTCACTGGTAAAGAACTTAAAGTTATTTCTGCCACTTTGCTTGGCACTGAGCATGGCGATATCCGCGTTGCGAAGCAAGCCTTCGGCAGTTTGCTCGTCAAATGGAAAGATAGCGACCCCCACACTGGCCGATATACTCATTGAAATACCATCCACGTCATATTTACTACACAGGTTGCTGATCATTTTCTGTACCAGTTCAGTGACCTGCGCAATGTCTTCGAATGTCTTAACCAACACAATAAACTCGTCGCCACTTTGTCGACCCAGTATGCAGTGCTGTGTCAATACACTGTTGATCCTTTTGGTGACTGCAATGAGGAGTTGATCTCCAGCTGAGTGGCCATAGGCGTCGTTAATGGGTTTGAACTTGTCCAGATCGATAAACAATAATGCGCACCCAGTGTTATTTTTGGTCGCGTTATAAATCGCAAACTCAATGTGCTGGAGCATGAGATTTCGATTGGGCAAATCGGTCAGGGCATCAAAGTTAGCCAGGTAACGAAGCTCACTTTGTGCCTGTTTCTGCTGTGATAAATCGGAGCCCACAATGACCAGAAATTCAATATCGCCCTGCTCATCGGCAATGGCATTGATACTGAGCTGGACTGTACTGTGTCGATCATCATCAAAAGTAATGTCGACTTCCTGCTTAATGTTTTCACGAACTTGTATTTTTCGTAGCGCGGCCAGTAGCTGACCGAGTTGCTGTCGGCCCAGCAACTTTGTTAATTTTGCTCGTGTCAGTTGTTCCTGTGGGTCATGATCATGAAGATCCAGTGCATCGGATAAACTCTGGTTTACGGATAACAGCTGCAGGTTGTTATCCAGGATCAATAACCAATCCTGGATCTGGGATAGGGCTTGTGCAAACATCGCGGCATTCAGCTGGCTTGCTTTGTGCTCAGTAATGTTGCTGTATACTCCTGAGACTCTGAGCGGCTTTCCATCGGTATTCCATTCACTGACTTTGGCGAGATCGTGATACCACAGCCAACCTTGTTGTTGAGAATAAATCCGATACGTAATAGACAGCTGACTGTCTGGTGCTGCCAGAAAACGTGCCCACTGACGTTGCACCATTTCTTGATCTTGTGGGTGAACCTTCTCAAAAAATGACTCCAGAGATAAAGGCTTACGTTGACTTGGGCCTTTCGAGTTGCCGAGCAAGGAGATTTGCCGAGTCTGGATATCCATACTCCATAATCCGCTCTGTGTTTTTTTAAGCGCTAAGTCTATCTGGGCTTTTGCATGGGCAAGTTCATCGAAAGTCTGCTGCAAAGCGCGCTGCTTTAGGCGGTGTCTGCGATAGATAATAGCGAGAGAGCCTAGTGCTAACAGCACATAGCTTACCATTGCCTGCGGTGTATTCCACCAGGCATGCTTAACCTGAAAATGAAGCTGCGAGTCCGAGAGCACTTCATTGCTTCCCGGTCTGTACTCCGTTAGCGACAGCGTATATTTACCTGGCTTTAAGTTATTAAAAAACAAGTAGTTATTTTTGATGTTTTGGATGTCTGCAGAAACAGGGCCGGACAGACGTGCATTAATAAAATGCTGCCGCACGCCAAACAGATTAAACTGGCTAAACTCAAATCGATACCCCATATCATCATATTCGAACTGCAGAGCCTGATCATGTAATTGTGCTGGTGACACCAGAAAGGGCCTGGACATCAGTTGCACATTTGAAAACCTGATCCTTTCCGCACCGGAGGACAAAATAAAGGCGTCGGGATTAAATTTAACCGCACCATTGGGTGTGCCAAATACAAGTTCTCCGGAGTATAAGGCTCGGCTAGCACCTAAGTTAAACTCATTGGTGACCAGCCCGTTTCTGTGGTCATAATGGTTGAGTTGCAGTGACGCCAGGTTAAGAGAATAAAGACCACTTTGACTGCTTATCCAAAGTTTATTGTGCAGGTCGCGTTCAATCTCATATAGGGTGTTCGAGTGCAGTCCCTGATTTTCTGTGAGATGTATAATCGGTTGATAACTGCTGGTTTCCAGGGCCACCAGCCCCATACTATTGGTTGCGAGCCAAAGCCGCCCCTGGCTATCTTGCTCCCAGTCGTTTACTGCGGGGTATGCATTACCCGGCTTGATATGGGATTGCCATATAGTACTTATTTCATGGCTTTGTCTGTTATAACTCAGTAAACCCTCGACCGTACTAAACAGCAGTTCATCCGGTCTGCCGGGTCTGGCAGGTAAAAACAACAGGTTTTGCAGGTTGTCGAGTTGAGCTTCCAGCTCACTCAGTGGCGTGATGGTTTGCAGCGCCAGATCATATAGAAAAATATTATGATGTGTATGAAACAGCAAAGTACGCTGATCGACCATAAATGAACCAACAAGGTGATCCGCATCACCCACCGGGAGAGGTGCCCCCGATCCTGCCAGAGCGGAAACTTGCCCGGTTTGAATATCAAACTGTTTTACACCTGTTTTGGTATCGAGCAGTAGGATATTGTCTGCCAAATAGGGCGAGGCGTAGATATTATAGACAGCATGACTACCATAAGCTGGCTTGCGATTTTCGTCTCTAAAATAACTTTGGGTCAACCTGGAGTGATTATTGGCCGAAAAGTGATGCAGTCCGTCATCACTCCCGAGCCAGAGCGATCTGTCGTTGTCCTGATGAATCGCCCAGAAGTTATTGTTGAAGTTGTCTTCGTGAAAAGCCAGTAACTTAAAACGGTAAGCCGATGTTGGCCAAACAAATGCGCCGCTATTGTTGGAGCCCATCCATATGTTGCCATGGTTATCCAATAGCATGGTTGGTATGGTGTTTTGTGGAGTCAGGTAGCGACTTTCATTAAATGAAAGTATTTTGCTGGCGTCGTGGTTTCGGCGATTTACAAGATATAAACCTGAGTCTGTCGCCAGGTATTCCCCGTATGGACCCTGTTCATGCGCCCAAATATTAAGATTTGGAATAAGCTGATAAGCTTGTTCGGTTTGCAATTGTTTGTCACTGGCCGGAATTACAAACAAGCCTTCTACAGTGCCCACAAGTAACCCTAGTGCGGGATCGGGCTTGAGCAGTTTTACATTATTGTTGAGCACTGATTTTTCTGTGTGACCTAAATGACTAAGTGAAACGAGCTGGCTATTGTCTAACTGAAAGAGGCCCGTTTCTGTGCCGACGAGTAACGTACCGTGCCATGCTAGCAAAGTCCGGATATAAGCACCATCTGGTAGAGTAGCTAAGCGTTGTGAAGTGTAGGTATTGGTATCTATCTGATACAGCATGTTTTCAATGGCAATGACGTAGTTGCTACCAAATTGGGTAACAGCACTTACAGCGGCATCAGGTGCAATACCCTGACGACTGTCCCGGGAAAATAACTTAATCAGGGAAAACGTATTGGTATTGAGTAAAAATGCTCCGGACTGGACGGTTGATATAAAAAGCTGATCATCATCTAACAAGCGGATCAAAATAATGTCACTACCAGAGAAGGTCTCCTGGCCATGAAAAGCACTAAACTGGTTGCCATCAAAACGGTTCAACCCCTGATGGGTCGCTATCCAGATATAGCCGTATTTATCCTGTGCAAACCCGGTAACACTGGACTGGGACAGTCCTTCTTGCGTTGACAGTCGGCTGATCTGATTTGCATAATAGGGCTCTGCAACCACACAGTGATGGCATAATAATAATAACGACAATATAACTGCTTTGAGCCAGTTGTTCATTCACACGTTCCCGGGCGCACATCAGTGAGCAGTCCATTCACGTTTTTGTGCAGTAACATTCGCTGAGTCATACTTTGCTCAGATTATGCTAATTATACCAATTTATATGGTGAGCAGAATGAGATTTCACAAAAATGCTGACGTATCGCTTTTTTTGAGAAAAAAGTCCTGCCACAACGAAATTATAAACCATTGAACTAAAAGGTGTATCAGAACTCACTTCAATGCAACTACGAATTATTCTCATTATTTCCGTATTTGTTGTTGATAACCATTTTTGTTTAGATTAAAATTGTACTCAGTTAAAGTTATTGAGAATGGTTTTCAGTTATGTATATCTGCATTTGCCACGGTGTCACGGATAAAAAAATCGCCGAGTCAATTGATGATGGTGCAAGGTCAATGCGCGATTTGAGCAAAGAGCTGGGTGTGGGTTCACAGTGCGGTAAGTGCTGTAACTGTGCTAAGAAAATACTGAACGAAAAGCTCATTGATATTGTGGATGTGACTGAGCAGGTCGCTTAATACCCGATATAAACAATAGCATTCTCGAGAAAAAGGGCCTTATGGCCCTTTTTTAGTATTACATTTGAGTCTGGAGATAATTTTCAATACCAGTGACTTTGATAAGATGCTGCTGAGTTTCCAGCCAGTCTATCTGCTCTTCCTGCTCATTGAGGATATTGTCCAGTGCTTCGCGGCTGATGTAATCCTGCTTTTCTTCGCACAAAGCGATGGCGTCAACCAGATCCCCTAAGGATGCTTGCTCAAAAGCCATGTTGGCCGCAATCATTTCCTCACTGTTTTCACCAATTTTGAGTCTACCCAGGTCTTGCAGGTTTGGTAATCCTTCAAGAAACAAGATGCGCTCTATTAGTCGGTCAGCATTTTTCATTTTCTGGATTGAGGTTCTATAGTCCGCTTTGTCCAGCTGAGTGAAACCGAAATCCTTAAACATACGCGCATGCAGGAAGTACTGGTTAATGCCAACTAACTCGTTCGCTAACACAGTATTGAGTGCGTTAATAACTGCTTTATCGCCTTTCATGATGATTCCTTATGCCAACTGAGATTGCAGGTAATTTTGGATACCGATTTTGTCAATCAGCCCAATCTGTTGTTCTAACCAGTAAACATGATCTTCTTCTGTATCAAACAGCAGTTTTTCCAGAACCGCTCTTGACTGGTAGTCCTGCTCTTGTTCGCAGATTTTGATCGCATGTTTAACGCTTTCTACCACTTCCAGCTCGAGCTTGAGGTCGTTTTCCATCATGGATTTGACGTCACTACCGATCAGCAGATCGCGGCGTTTAGTCATATTTGGGACACCTTCCAGGAAGAGGATGCGCTTGATCAGCCAGTCCGCATGGGTGGTTTCTTCTTCCATTTCGTGATTAAGACGCTCATAAAGCTTATTCAGTCCCCAGTCGTCATACATGCGAGAATGAATAAAGTACTGATCAATGGCTGCCAATTCGTTAGCCAGTAGCGCGTTGAATGCATCGATTACCTGTTGCTTGCCTTGCATATGTGTCACCTCAATTCGTTCTAAATTGCCGCCAGTGTACGTATATAAATTCACATGTCAACAAAAATGCTTTATAAATCAACATATTAAAAACTGATTATTATTCTCATTTCAGTTCAGTTTTTGGACTCTAAATAGCAATCAGGTGCAATAGGCGGTGTGTGTTTTGCTGTCGATAATTTACAGAGCTTGGCGATATGTCATTTGATACCCGATCATACCTATAAACTCACGGTCAGTGCGCGCATAATGGCACCAGATATATCGCAGTTTGCGGTGTTTATTGAGTTCCGAATATGGCGAGTATGGGCGCATGATTCGGTTATACTGGGTGTGAGTTGCAAAGAAGAGTGATGACATGTTGTCTTCAGAAGTATGCGCAAATGCGCGAAAAAGTCGGGATGCCCGCTTCGACGGTTTATTCTATGTCGCTGTTAAGAGCACCGGGATTTATTGTCGCCCGATTTGCCCTGCGCCCGCAGCGAAAGAGCACAATGTTGAATATTATCAACATGCCCATAATGCAGCACAGGCAGGATTCAGGCCTTGTATCCGTTGTCGGCCAGATAGTGCGCCTGGCAGCTATGCCTGGATGGGGACACAAACGACAGCCGTCAGGGCTAAGAGTCTGATAGATGGAGGCTTTCTGAGTGCAGGGAGTGTAGAGCATCTGGCAGAAAAACTGGGTATAACCTCGCGTTATCTGAGTAAATTATATCGACAGTATTATGGCATCGCACCAAAGCAATATGCGCTTTATAAGCAATGTGATCTTGCAAAACAATTGTTGCAGCAAACAAGCTTACCTGTCACTGAGATTGCGTATGCTTGTGGTTTTAACTCGCAGCGGCGCTTTAACGATGCATTCAGCCGACTTTATCAGATAACCCCGTCAAGCTTGCGCCAAGGTGTTCAGGCAAGTCGTCAGATCGAATTGATGATGTCATTTCGCCCTCCTTATAACTGGTCAGCCCTTAGAAGCTTTTTGGCACATCGGCTGGTGACGCCGTTGGAGTGGTTAGAAGGTATGGCTTATGGGCGCAATTTTAATTTGGGGGTTTATCATGGTCGTTTTACAGCCAGGTTTGAGGAGCAAAAAAATCGTTTCAGGGTAAGCATTGAGATCAACGATCTTAAAGGGTTACCCCAGGTTGTGAGTAATATTCGTCGGGTGCTGGACCTGGATGCTGACACTGTGTTTATAGAATCACACTTACGGCGGCAGTGTCCCGACATGTCTCTTGAGGATGGGCTCAGGCTACCAGGGATCTGGACGCCTTTTGAAGCGGGTATTCGGGCAATTTTGGGCCAGCAGATCAGTGTTGTTGCGGCAAAGAACCTAATGATCAAACTGGTGGAGCAGCTCGGTAATCAACAAGCGGATGGTACGTTTCAATTTCCAAGTCCGCAAGCGATAGCAGGATCTGAACTGACATTTTTCAAAATGCCCGCGCGTCGAAAACTCGCTATTATTGCGTTAGCGCAGCACTATGTATCAGAGCCGGATTGTATGCCTGAATCTTGGCTAACAATCAAAGGGATAGGGCCCTGGACCGTGGATTACGCTAAAATGCGTGGTCTGAGCGCACCTGATATTTATCTGGGTGGTGATTTAGGTGTACAAAAAGCAATTGACCGGCTAGGGCAGATCGATGTACCCAGCTGTGCCCCTTTCAGAAGTTACCTGACTTTTCAGCTGTGGCAGCAACTAACTTGAGCAAGCATTGATTCAGTGGAGAAAAACTATGATGATTCAAACAC
The DNA here is from genome assembly GCF_056161105.1 of Pseudoalteromonas sp. AWH4_217. Taxonomy (NCBI): domain Bacteria; kingdom Pseudomonadati; phylum Pseudomonadota; class Gammaproteobacteria; order Alteromonadales; family Pseudoalteromonadaceae; genus Pseudoalteromonas; species Pseudoalteromonas sp. AWH4_217. The sequence goes on from NZ_JBSWYM010000009.1 coordinate 47,502, forward strand.
ATTTGGCAAGTCCGGTAGGCGAGATCACGTTGCAGGCGAGTGATAAGGGGCTTTCTTACGTCGGCTTTGCTCCCAAGGTACACTTGTCTGAGGGAACAAACCGGCACCTTGATAAAGCGTGCCTTCAATTAACAGAATACTTTGCAGGAAAGCGTGAACGATTTGATGTGGCATTGGATACACAAGGTACCCCTTTTCAGAAGGCCGTGTGGCGATTGCTATGTGACATTCCTTTTGGTGAAACCAATACCTATGGCTGGATGGCGGCAGAGCTAAACAATCCCAAAGCTGTCAGAGCCGTTGGTGCGGCAAATGGCAAGAACCCAATTAGCATTATCGTACCTTGCCACAGGATCATAGGCGCCAATGGCAAACTAACAGGGTATGCTGGTGGGTTGGACAGAAAATCATGGCTGCTTGCCCATGAAGGGATAAAAATTACCTTGTAATGTTTGCGCCGCGTAGCCAAGCCATCAGGTGGGTTATATAATAAGAGAAAGCCCGACTTAAAGTCTGTTTTAATGCGATTTATTTTAATCTCTTTGTTGTTTTTGTTTGTCGCTCACCACGCCAGCGCAAAAGTGTCTGTCAGATTGTGTTATGAAGATAAGCATATCCCACCTTTCTTTTTGGGTAATGGGTTGGATGTACCCAGAGAAAACCCGGGGGCAACCATTGAGATTTTACGCCTTCTTGAGACTCGAGTTGGCGGTGTGCAGTTTGAGTTTGTTCGTAAACCCTGGCAACGCTGCCTGTATGAAATTAAACGAAACCGGGTGGATGCCGTTATCGCCAGCTATCGTCCTGCTCGGGAGTCCTTTCTGTCTTACCCGCTCAATGAAGATGGGTCGCCGAACACACTTAGCTCAATCAGCCGGCTGGGAACGTGTTTGGTCGGTATGGCACAATTGAAAACAGCCATGAGCACCCAGCACTATCCCATTAACCTTGCTGTGCCCAGAGGTTATTCCGTGGCTGACTCTGTCGGCAGTGATAAATACACCATACTGAATACTGACTCGCAAAGTGATGCCTTTGAGCTTGTACTCAAGGGCAAGGTACACGGCACCTTTGGCTTGTGTCAGGTCGATGGCAAAGCGGTGTCAGCATTCCCTTATCGTCGGCAGTTAGAAGCCGTTTATCCGCCTTTAGACATCAGTTTTGGTTATCTTACGTTTTCCAAACAGTTCAGAGAGCTACATAGTGAAACAGCACTTGCCCTGTGGTCCTCATTAAGCACCACTGAACTTCATCACATTTATATTGCGTATATAAACAGGCAAAGTTATCCCGGTGATACACAAGATAGCAGTAAGGTGCCTTCGCAACCGTCATGGCATGTGTTTGAGTAAGCTGGCTAATCTGCGGCAGTTTGGGTAGACTATCGCGAATTTTTAGCGGCTGATACATATACCATGGCGCAATTATACTTTTATTATTCAGCAATGAATGCTGGTAAGTCCACAACGCTTTTACAATCTGCATTTAACTACCGAGAGCGGGGTATGAATCCGTTTATTCTTACCGCGGCGCTTGATGACCGTGCGGGTGTAGGCAAAGTGGCCTCTCGTATTGGCCTTGAAGCTGACGCGCATACCTATGAGCCAGCCACGGAGCTGTTAAGCCTTATCAACAAACACCACGATGAGCAACCGCTGGACTGTATCCTGGTAGATGAAAGCCAGTTTCTGAGTAAACAGCAGGTTTCGCAGTTGACCGATGTGGTCGATTTATTGGGTATACCCGTACTTTGCTACGGGCTAAGAACGGATTTTCGTGGTGAGTTATTCGAAGGGGCGCAGTACTTACTGGCCTGGGCAGATAAATTGATTGAACTTAAAACAGTTTGTCATTGCGGCCGTAAGGCGAATCATGTGTTACGACTAGACGCCTCGGGACGCGCGATTGCGGATGGTGCTCAGGTTGAAATTGGCGGTAATGATCGGTACGTATCGGTTTGTAGAAAGCATTATAAGGCAGAGCTCAATAAGCTTTGAGCGCTGCCCTGATTTTAAAAGCGCCAGGCGATAAAGCGGCTGACCTTCTGGCCCTGCTGCATTTCGATAACTCTGATATCGCTTGGCTTGACAGCTTGCAGTGCTTTTTTTAACGCTGGCAGGTTGTCTTTTTTGGATACCAGTGAAGTAAACCAGCCAACCTGCTCTGCGAACATCACACTTTCTTTGATCATGGTTTTGATAAACGCCAGTTCGCCACCCGGGCACCAGAGTTCAGGTGCGTGACCGCCAAAATTCAATTTAGCACTTTGTTGTGCTCTACCCAAATTACGCCATTTTCTTGCCGTGCCCGCTTGCGCCGCTTGTTCACTCTCATGAAAAGGGGGATTACACAGGGTGAGCTGATAGTGATCTTTTGCAGAGATGATCCCGCGAAAAATCGCCCGCTCATCTTTTTGCTGTCTGACTTTAATACCCAGGCCATTAGCTTTGGCTATGGTCTGCGCCACCGATACTGCCATCGGGTTTATGTCTGAACCTGTAAAGTGCCAGCCATATTCAGCCTGACCTATCAAGGGGTAGATCAAGTTGGCACCAGTACCAATATCAAGACAACGGATCTGTTTACCCGTCGGGGGAGTTCCATGGTTATCGTCGGCCAGTAAGTCCGCCAGGGCATGAATGTAATCCGCACGTCCGGGCACAGGTGGGCACAGGAAAGGCTCAGGTAACTGCCAAAACTTGACTCCATAGTCGCAGGACAAAAGTGCCTGATTTAATGCCACAATGGCTGCTCTGTCGGCAAAGTCTATGGTGTCCTCTCCACGTGGACTGGTGATGAGGTACTGCTTTAAAGCTGGGTTTGCAGTACAAAGCCGGGCGAAATCGTAGCCCTGTCGGTGTTTATTTCTGACGTGCATTAGGTATGTGTCAATTCTCTTACTTGGTGGATTGTGCATTATATCTAAATTCTGTTGCTCGCGCCGCTACTTTGCCGAAGGAAGCAGGAACAGGCACGAGTAGGCAATCTTGCGATGACTATGTCTGGCTGGTACGATGAGTTTAAACAATGATGAATTAATCTAGCATGATCAAGCAAAACTCTCTCTTTGTACCAGTGTCAGATGGATACCAGCTGCATCTTCGCCATATCTACCATGAGCAGGCAATGGGGCCGACGGTGTTGATGTTGCATGGCGCCGTCGAGAATGGAAAGATTTTTTACACCCATAGTAATAAAGGGCTTGCCCCTTTTCTGGCAGAGCAGGGTTATCAATGCTTTGTGGCTGATTTGCGTGGCAGAGGAGACAGCAAGCCGGCCATCAGCAAGGAAGACAGGCATGGGCAGACAGAATCTATCATTGAGGATATCCCCGCCATTTTAAAATTTATCACAGATAAAACAGGTAAACGTCCACAGTTTTGGGTCGCTCACTCTTGGGGAGGCGTGCTGCTAAACAGTGTACTGGCTCGGTTTGAGCAAGAGCGTGAACATGTCAGTGCTTGTGTATACTTTGGGACAAAACGTAGCCTGTATAATCGTCATCCAGAAAAGTTGCTCAAAGCTAATTTGATTTGGTACACATTGGCATTTTGGCAGGTCAACAAGCATGGCTATCTTCCGGCTCGGCGGCTTAAATGGGGGTCGGACAATGAGACGCGTAAGTCTCACGCACAAAGCGTACAGTGGGCAAAGCGAAAACCTTGGGTTGATAGTGATGATGGTTTTGACTATGCGGCAGCACTTAAGGACCGTGCGTTACCGCCGACTTTGCATATAGCAGGAGTCAAAGATAAGGCTCTTGCGCAGCCCATTGACATTAAAAAGTTTATGGCTGAGTCAGGCACAGGCGTTCAGGAGATAAAAGTGTATGGCCGGCGCTATGGTCATCAGCATGATTATGATCACATCAATATGCTGACCCACAGCGGTGCACGTCAGGATCAGTTTTCAGATCTGCTTGCCTGGTTTGAGCAATACAAAGAAGCCTGATCACACAGGCGACTTAGCGCCGGGTTGCTCCATCGCCAATTCCTTAGTCATCAGTGCTTCAAATTTTTTCCAGTTAATCAGAGGCGCAGAATTAAGAGGTTTGCGAACCTGTGCCTTGCTCAGCGTTGTGACCACTTTGTGGCTTTTGTGGAATTCCATACACTCAGGCTCGTATTTTTGGTACATAAAATTCAGGGCCTTTCTAATCTCTCGTTCAGGTTGCTCAAGTAGCTTTTCATAACTCAGAGTATGAATATTTCGGGGCAGCATGGCTTTAAAATGCGTCATTACATCGTCCGTCATGTCACTGTAAAGCTGGTACTCCTGCAAAGAGCAGAAGTAGGGCTCATCTTCTGCGAAATGATTACTATAGACTGACCAGGCATTGGGCATAAACTCCCTGGTTATATGTATAAAGCGAGCATCAGGAAACATTTTATAGATCAGGCCAATATTCTGAAAATTTGCTGGCAGCTTGTTTATCACCGCCTCTTCTGCAACACGGTGTCGCTTAATCTCATCAACGTACAAATTACGGCAATGATCGAGCATGGAGGTACTGAGTGTTTTTACGCAGTCCGGAAACGGGGCTTCGTTACGCATGCTCAGATAGGGCACAATATCGTCACTGATCACTGTACTCTCACCCATTGAGCCAACCTGTGAGTGCTGGATCAGCATTTGTTCAAGTAAGGTAGAACCAGTCCGTGGCAGACCGACGATAAACACGGGTGTAAAAGTCGCTTTTACTTTGTCCGCTGGCTTGTCAAAGAAGTCTTGATTAAAACTCTGTTTCAGGTATTCGAAAAAGGGCAACATAGCAGATGTGTGGAAATCACACATATCGTGCTGAGCTGAATTCGCTTGCTGATAATGACTGAACGCGGTGTCTACGTCTGATAACTTCTCAAAGGCTTTTGCTTTAGCGTAATGGACCACTATCTGTACTCTTGGGTTGTCGATATCTTCAGCCAATGAATCGAGTAGCGCCAGATAGTCGTTGAGCTTCTCACCTTCAGTGAGTTTGATCAACTCGTGGATCATAAAGACGGTAATCGCAGAGTGGGGGCAGGATAAACCGGCCTCGAAGACATTTCGAGCGTTATCAATAAAGCCATAGTCCAGATAAAACTGACCCAGATGGTAGTGGGCCTGTGCATTATGTCTTGCTACGCTTAACGTATATTCGAGCACAGTTTTGGCATCAACGGGCGATCCGACGGCAATAAATGCATCGGCCAGCGCATACAAGGGATCGAGCATTTTTGGTAAATGTTCGCACGCGCGTTTTAAATAGTATATGGCATTGTCATATTGCTCAAGTCGCATACAGATCCTGCCAAGGCCAAACAGGGCTTTGCCATTTTTTGGGTTTTGTTTCAGGACTTGTTTAAACATGAACTCGGCTTCACGCAAGCGATTCTCTTCGAGTAATTCTGAGGCTCTTTCTAGCAGTAACATGTGGTTATAAAGAAGTTTTTTATACATGATAGAAATAAAAAGGGGAAATAGCTATAGCTACTTCCCCCTTTGTTTCTGGGTTACAGTAAGTCGTTAGAATGTGTAGGTTGCTTTCACATAGTAGAAGCCACCATTGATCCCAAATGGAGACGTCTCGTAGTAGATACCACCCCAGTTGTTTGCAGGAGTAAGTTCTGTGGCACCTTCCTCCAGGAAGTCGACTACTTTCTCTGCATCCTGATCAAAGATGTTGTTTGCACCAACAGTCAGGCTGATGTTTTCAGTCGCAAAGTAAGTTAACTCAGCATCGAACGTGAAGCTAGGATCGGCCATGATAGCTGTTGCATCATAGTCTACGTGTACGCCCTGATACTCACCATAGTAGTTGTAACGAAGGAAGCCTGAGAAGTCTTCCCACTGTTGCGTCCAGGTATAGGTCGCCCTGTGTTCTGGCAAGTCTTTTTCCAGGCGCGCTACCTTGAAGTCACCAGTTATCTCTGAGAACTTATCAACTTTGGTTTCATTCCAGTTATATGCAGCACTGAATGTCGCAAAGCCACCCAACAGGTCCATAGAATAGTTCGCAACTATATCTACACCCTGAGTTGTGGTATCGAAGTCGTTGGTAAAGAAAGAGACCTGCGCTATGCTGTCCACATTTGGAACGCCATCCGCTTTTAATGCCGCTTTTTGTTCCAGCGTTAAATCGACCTTTTTAGACTGGCTCAGACGATCTTCAACTTCAATATTGTAATAGTCTATGGTCAGGAACAAATCGCCCGATTGATAGACTGCACCAAAGGTGTAACTTTGTGACTCTTCCGGCTGCAGCTCACTACCACCGAGTATTTGTGAAACCGGGTTAGTTGGTGGTAATAGTGCCGAGTCAACCAGTACACCGCTGCTCAGGTTAGTTTGAACGTTACTGACATTGGCCTGGCCAACGGTCGGTGCACGGAAACCTGTACTTAGTGAGCCGCGTAGCGCCAGATCTTCTGTGGCGTGATATTGCCAGGTTACTTTGTAGTTGGTTGTTGACCCAAAAGTATCGTAGTCCTCGTAGCGCAATGCCCAGCCCATCAGGAACTCTTCAGTAAAGGGCGTTTCGATATCGATATAGGCTGCGTAGCTGCGGCGTGAGAACTCACCACCTTGTGACGGTTTAAAGCCAGGGAAACCATTAGAGCCTATGCCAAACCCTTGCTGTGTTAAAGGGCCCGCGGTAAATGAGGGCTCATCACCCGGGATTACTTCAAAGGTTTCTTCTTTCCACTCCAGACCACCAGCAACGTTGACATCGTAAGCGAGGCCAAAGTCATAACCTTTTGAAAAATCAGCGTTGAAGTTCTTCTCAAGCTGAATGTATTTGCCCGGGCTGAAATCCATCGGCGTGTCAGGACCCATAGAGGCGTTGATGGTGTTGGTGATAAAGTAGCGAGACTCGTTTCGGCCTACTGAACCGCTGAAGTCATAATACGCGCCTTCCATAAAACCACTTGTAAACTCACCCTTGGTACCTATGGTAAGTGACGTATCAGTGATATTACCACCGAAGAAAGGCGTAAAACCGGCGGGCAGCATGTTGTTAAAGGCAAAACAATTTGCTGCGGCAAGCGAATCCAGGGCTGCCTGATCCGGTAAGCCATTAGCTTGTAGCTCAACAACGGGGCAGTTGATCTGCTGGTCGTACCCATCCAGAGAACCCACTAAGATAGTTGGCGTTGCATCATCCCACAATTTCTGCTGATCTTCATCGGTTGGATGACGCCTGGTTGGCGTGCCATTAACGTTACGGATCACGCCGTTATAAACTTGTCCACGTGTAGTTGGGTTACGATAGTAGAAGCCGCCTTTGACATCCCGCTCTGAATAGTTACCGAACATGTAGAACTGGGAATCGTTGGTCAGTTCAAGTCCGACATTACCAAACAGGGTGATGTCGTCGTTGATTTCTGGTGCACCCCAGACCTGAGCCGGGTCTCTCACACCTTCTAAACCTGCATCAATAAGAGCTTGTGCATCCGGGCGTTGTACACTACGGCTGGTTGGATCGGCTTCTTTATACTGGAAGCTTAAGTTCGCAAAGCCCTGATCAGTGAATGGCAGGCCAATGTTACCTTCTATCGTAGTTGTATCACCGTCGCCTTCATAGTATTGGCCTTGTTTGACTGAGATACTGCCGCCTTCAGAGGCATCTTTAAGTACAAAGTTGAGTACCCCGGCGATGGCATCAGAACCATACTGAGCTGCTGCACCATCACGCAGAACTTCAACTTGCTTAAGTGCAATACTCGGGATAACAGAAATGTCCGGGCCCTGAGCACCATCGTTAATACCCCCGCCCAAGAACGCAATGACAGATGAACGGTGGCGACGTTTACCATTCAGTAAAATTAAGGTTGAGTCGGCGGGCAGACCACGTAAGTTGGCCGGGCGTACCAAACTTGCTGCATCACTAATTGGGTTAGCGTGAACGTTCAGAGAGGGTACTGAACCTTTTAACAATTCCAGCATATCGTCGCCACCGGCCTTACTCAGATCATCACCGCCTATGATGTCGATTGGTACGGGTGAATCACCCACTGAACGCGGTGCTGCACGTGAGCCTACCACGGCGATTTTCTCTATTTTTTTGTTTTCGGCACCGGCATCAGACTCTTCTGCCTGTACGCTGGTAATCGCTAACCCCATTGTTGCTGTTGACGCTAGTGCAAAATTAATCGCACGACTAAGCGCGTTTGTCTGTAGTTTCATCCTGTTTCCCCAGTTATTATATGTTGTCATTTCTAACAATATACATAAGTTGCACATCTTTAGTTAACTGTGTATGTACTATTTATTAAAGATAATTGCAAATATGTTCATTGCACCTATAAAGGTAGCAGTGAATTTTACTAGGTCAAATTTTTCAATAACTTTTTGTTTGCGGTACAAAAAACAGTCTTTTTTGGTATCTGTAGAGGTACAGGTTGGCATGAAATATGTTCACTAAAATGTCATTATTGTGCACATCAGCATGATTTTTCATTGGGATGTTTAAAATGTAAACTGTTGCTTTATTCATCTCGCTTGTCCACGGGTGAGATGAATAAAGCTGGTATAAGACTAATAGGTTGGGAACAGTTGGTGAGACTTACGTATGCTAACGTCTCGTTTTTATTTCTGCTAGTATTGGGGGTACTATGGTTCCCCCAAGTATGTGAATGCGATTAATTAAAGTAGTACATAAAGCGCCAATTCGAGTCGCGAGGATCAGTAAAAAGCGCCAGCAAATAAGGCTCCGACGAGCTTTGGTTGGTTTGAAAATAGCTTTGGCTCAGGAAAAACAAGAAACCCGCGAAATGCTGGATATTTACAAACGCTACCCGCATGGTGGCGTGTCTAAGCAAGAGTTGACCGTGGCAAATCAACAGTTTGTTGATATTTTAAAAGGATTGGGTCTTGGTGTATTTGCTCTGTTGCCTTTTGCGCCCGTTACCATTCCGCTTATTGTAAAGCTGGGTCAGTGGTTAGGGGTTGATGTGCTACCCAGCTCATTTTCTGTAGGAAAAAAAACTAAAAACTCCCATAAATCAAAAGATTAAAAGTAAAAAGATAGCTGATCTTATGTTATTGCTGCGCTTTATGCATCCAGTGAGTGAAATATTTTTCCCACCTTGGTATTCTCTTGTCAGGTTTATGTAATTCAAGAGGCACGTATGAGTCAGTTACTTGTTCACTCATCACAAGGAATACCGGTATATTTTATTAAGGAAAGCCAGCTAGGCGAATGGTTAGAGGAAAATGCACCACAAGCCAAAAATATCGCGCTGGCCACCAGACAAAAAGCGCAGAAAACATTATTGATCCCTGATGTTCAAAGCGGCGAAATCTGCGCTGTTTTGTGCCTGGTCGATTCACAGGATGATATGTGGCTGGCTGGTGATTTACCTGCTCAGTTGCCGCAAGGCACATATAGATTGCAAGGCGATGAGGCATTTGTTGAACAGGCCGCGCTAGGTTACCTGCTAGGTGCATATACATTCGATGCATACAAGAAGGCTACTGCACCCAGTGCCAAACTGGCCATTGAGTCAGAAGTCATGTTGAAAAAATTGCAGGATCAGGCCGATGCTATTTATCTGGTCAGAGATTTAGTGAACACGCCGGCTGCTGACATGATGCCTCAACATATGGCAGAGATCTGCATTGAGATGGCAGCGCAATTTGGCGCACAGTTTTCCCAGATTGTGGGTGATGAATTGCTGGAACATAACTATCCAACTATTCATATGGTTGGCAGAGCGAGTGAAAACAAGCCACGCCTGCTGGATCTAAGCTGGGGTGATGAGGATGCACCAAAGCTGACTTTGGTTGGTAAAGGCGTCTGTTTTGATTCGGGTGGCCTGGATCTTAAGCCGGCATCCGGCATGCGTAACATGAAAAAAGACATGGGCGGCGCGGCTCACGTACTGGGTCTTGCTCATATGATCATGGCGGCCGGTTTACCTGTGCGTCTGAGAGTATTAATACCTGCTGTTGAGAACGCTGTGTCGCGTAACGCATTTCGCCCTGGGGATGTCATCCAGACGCGTAAAGGTCTGACGGTCGAAATTGACAACACAGACGCAGAAGGTCGCTTGGTATTGTGTGATGCTCTGACGGAAGCACAATCGGAACAGCCTGATCTGTTAATCGACTTCGCGACCTTGACTGGTGCATGTCGAATTGCGTTGGGCACAGAATTACCGGGTTTCTATAGTACCGATCAGGATGTGGCCAATGCCATGATTGCACAAGGTAACACACTTCAGGATCCTATCTGGCAGTTGCCGTTGTTTGATCAGTATAAAGCACTGTTTAAGAGCGATGTGGCCGATATGGCGAACTGTGGATCAACCCCGTTTGGTGGCTCTATTACCGCAGCTCTGTATCTGAAAGAGTTTGTTGAACCAGAGCAGACTCCCTGGGTACATTTTGATGTGATGGCGTGGAATTTACGCTCGCTTCCGGGCAGACCTGTTGGCGGAGAAGGACTTGGTTTAAGAGCCACTTTTGCCTACCTTGAACAACGTTATGCATCATAATTAGCCTGTCTGAACGACAACATCAAAAAAGGGCCAAAGTGGCCCTTTTTTAATGTTTCTAAATAAGGAAAACCTGGGAGGTCAGGTTGCTAAAATTTTTAAAAGTTTTAGAGTATCACAGGCTTGACCCTTATTTTGAGTTTCATTTTGTCTATATTTACGCCTCATCAATCTGAACTGGCACCGCTTGAACCTGAGTCCTCTGCGTTACCGCATTTGTCTAAGCAGTTCTGGAGCTTGCAAATCGCGGGTTGGTTGGGCTACGCGGCCGTTGTGTTTCTGGCAATCATTCAGCCTCAGTTTGACTCACCCGGTTTTAATTTGCCCGGACAGGTGCTCAACCTGGGGGTCGAAAGCCTCAGTGGTTTTTTGCTGTCTTATCTTCAGTGGCTGTTTATTCGTAAAATCATCCATCAGCCGCTGCAGCGCACACTCTTTATCAGTTTTCTGTCTGCGGCTTTACTGGGCCTGATTTATAACATTATCAAGCTCGCCAGCTACAAGGTCATAGTACATGACCAGCGCTGGGATCAGGCCTGGACCATGCTGGAATTCGGCGGCTGGTTGTTGTTTTCACTAACCACTATGTTTGTCTGGACATCGATATTTTTTATCATGTTATATAACAGCAGATTGCAAAAAGAGCATGAACGTTTGCTCAGAGCGCAGACCCAGGCAAAAGATGCTCAGCTACAAATGCTGCGTTATCAGCTCAATCCGCATTTTATGTTTAATACCATGAACGCCATTTCAACTTTGATCCTCAAAGAGGATAACGACGCGGCATCAGAAATGCTCGATAAGCTCTGTGATTTCTTTCGTCACTCACTTGAGGCTAAACAGGGTAGTAGGATCACTTTGCAAGAAGAAGTTCAGCTCATCGAACTGTATCTGGCGATAGAAAAAGTGCGCTTTGGTGCGCGCTTGTCAGTCCGCTATGCGATTGAACCCAATGCGCTGAAGGCACTGGTGCCGAATATGCTATGTCAGCCTGTGGTAGAAAATGCCATCAAGTATGCCATTGAGCCAAGCAAGCAAGGAGGGGAAGTGAGCATATCGGCGATACGGCGGGCGGAGCAACTCGTGATCGAAATTTCAGACAGCGGAACAGGTGATAACACCATGACCGAAAAAGGGTTTGGAATAGGACTTAACAACGCCAAATCGAGATTGGATGTGATGTATAGCGGTAATTTCACCGTCTCTTTGAATAAGAATGAAGCCGGGGGTAATACTGTAACCTTAGTGCTGCCATATGAGGTTGACTGACCATGACAAAACCACTCACAGCTCTTATCGTAGACGATGAGCCTCTGGCGCTGGAAGGGCTGAGTCTGAGATTGGCGAAGATCCCTGAAATTGAGGTGATAGGCCAGGCTGAAAACGGGGATGATGCAATCCGTTTATGCCAAGAGTTGTGTCCCGATGTGTTATTTTTGGACTTGCAGTTGCCCGGTCTCAATGGCATCGAAGTAGTACAGGCAATACAGGCGGATGTATTACCTATGGTGGTTTTTGTCAGTGCATATAGCGATTATGCGTTGGAAGCCTTTGAGCTTAACGCGATTGACTATGTACTGAAACCAGCTAACCTTGGACGTTTACAAAAAACGGTGAACCGGATCCTGGAGCGTCGACAGCCACGTCAGGCCGAGCAGGAGAAGTACCGCTTGCTACAGGCACTCACTGAAACCTCGGGGTTGGCAGTGACAGAGTTAGAGTCCTGGCTGGAAACCGATCATCCGTTACCTACCGCTCAGGACAAAGAATTAGTTATTAAAAATAGTGACAATGAGCAAGTATTTGTGCCCATGGATACGATCCGCTGGATTGACGCAGCCGGAGATTACATGTGCGTACATACGGATTCAGACACTCACGTCCTGCGTATTACCATGAAAAAGCTGCAGACTTTACTGGATGAAACCCGGTTTGCCCGGATCCATAAATCTACCATAGTCAATTTAAGCCATGTGACCGCCATTAAACCTTTGCGAAATAACGAGAGCCTGGTCACACTCAAAGAGCAGGTAGAGCTGAAAGTCAGCCGCAATTATAGCCAGGCATTACAGCAATTTGTTGCTAAAAAGAAAACACTCAGTTAGTTGGCGAGTGGTAAAGCGACTCGTGAATACTAATCACAAGCTGTGTATTTTACCTTTCTTGGTGCAACAAGAGCACGATATAGTGCAGCCTGTTTTTACTCCACATGACTTAAAGTCTAGCCAAAACAAATAGCTAACCTTTCATCTTATTTTTGTATCGCTTTGTCGTGCACTATTGTGGCCCATGAGCATGTGTCGCACCAGTTGCTCATGATGGCGCGTTTCCATTGTAACATTCTGGTTAATTGAACAGGATAGCCTCAGGAGCAGACTGAGTTGGCTATCTGATTCACTGCTTATTCTTTGTAGTACGACCTGTGTACAGGCCTTTGTATAAGTGGCCTGTTGCAAATAACAACCACAGCGGGCCTGTGCCAGACTGTAAAAAGAATATGTTCGTACTGCACAACAATCGGCTCGATTAGTTGGAACACACATTATGATAAAAGTTGCAAAATCCCTCTCCAGTCTTGGCGTCTTGCTTGCGTTAGCGGGTGTAACCGGCTGTGGTGGCGACGCTAAAACACACACTGATCTAAGTAAAACTGACCCACAGGCACCGGTTTCTGATTGGCAGCTGGTCTGGCAAGACGAGTTTGATGACAGCCAAATCAATGCTCAGAACTGGACGCACGAAGTGGACTGCCTCGGCGGTGGAAACGAAGAGCGTCAGTGCTATACCGATGATAAGGCCAATTCTTATGTCAGCGATGGGACATTAAAAATTGTCGCACTGGGTGCGGCCGATAATGCAGAAAAACCCTATACATCTGCACGCCTAATCACCAGGCACAAAGCTGATTTTAAATATGGCCGATTTGAAATACGCGCAAAGTTACCCAGCGGCCAGGGCAGCTGGCCGGCATTTTGGATGTTGCCAACGGATGAAGTCTATGGCGGCTGGCCCAACTCCGGCGAAATAGACATAGTCGAAGCGGTCAATCTGAAAGCACAAGGTGCCGATGGCGCACCTGAGGCTCAGGTATACGGCACTTTACACTATGGTAAGGATTGGCCGGACAATGTACATTCTGGGAAAGCGTACACTCTGCCAGGTGGTGCTAACCCTGCCGATGACTTTCATACCTATGCAGTAGAATGGCAGGAGGGAGAGATACGCTGGTATGTTGATGACTACTTATACGCCACGCAGCGACAGTCGGAGCCTTTGTATGATAGTAACGGCGATGTTTTTAGTTTGAAACACCGGGGCTGGTTTGCCGAGTATCATGAGCAGGGCAGCGGCGAGCTGACCACACACTGGGATAGCGCGCCGTTTGACCAAAATTTTTATCTTATCTTAAACCTGGCCGTTGGCGGTAATTGGCCAGAAGCTGTCAATGAAACAGGTGTGAATGCCGACGCGTTTGCAAATGGACAAATCTTTGAAGTGGATTACGTCCGAGTCTATCAGTGCCAGCAAAACCCGACAACGGGTAAAGGATGCGAAACGATTCGTGCCGGATGGGACTCGCCCCAGGACGCATTGGTTGAGGGCAAGGCGCCTACTCCACCTCCCCCGGCAACAGCAGGTGATAGCCTGCAAATTTTTGACGGTGAGCTTAACAAAGACTGGCCTGCCTGGGATTGCTGTGGTGGCAGTGTGCCAGCCTTGGTGGACGACGACACTGCGGGAACGGTCATCGAGTTTAGCGTGGGTAGCGAACCGACGGTGAATGGTTTTATTTCTCGCGACCCGATGGCGTCTGATGCGGGCGGCACACCCAGCCCATTCGATGCGTCTTCCCTGATAGACTCTGGCACGGTGCGTTTCGATTTGAAAGTGACCTCAGCGCCTGTGGATGCACAAACGCCCTGGATGCTAAAAGCAGAAAGTGCGAACGGCGATAAGGTGATTGAAATTCCTTTGTCTGAGAGCACTGAGGGCCTACAACCAGTGGCCGGGCAGTGGCAAACCTTTACTTTTCCTTTACAGATGCTCGCTGAGCGAGGCCTGGATATCAGCAGCATTGACGCAGTCCTGATATTCCCGGCATGGGGCAGTGGCGAAGGCGCCGTCTATCGTGTTGCTGAAGTGGCCATTGCCGCACCACAAAGTGCATCAGCGTTGGTGGTGTTCGAAGACAGTGAAAACCCTGCCTGGCCAATGTGGGATTGCTGCGGCGGGTCAGTACCTACGGTTGAGTTAGACGACGATGCACACGGCAATGTCGCGGAATTTAAAATCGGTGACACAGCGACGGTGATGGGCTTTATTTCCCGCCAAGACTTTATCACAGCTGAAGGGGTCAGCGCGGCGCCGTTTGACGCTTCTTCTATTCTGTCTAATGGTGTTGTTGAGTTCGATATGAAAGTGGTGAGCGCGCCACAAGATACGGCCGCGACCTGGTCTTTTAAGGCTGAATCGGTCAATGCTGAAAGTGTCGCCGAAGTTGCTTTAGATAGTAGTGTTCAGCAAGCAGCGCCTGAAGTTGGCCAGTGGCAAACGTATACATTCAAATTAACTGATTTGGTTGCTAAAGGTTTAGACATCAGCGCGATTGACGTCTTAATGGTTTTCCCTACCTGGGGCCAGGGTTCAGGTACGGTATATCGCATAGACAACGTCAAGATTTACGACCCGAATCAGGCCGATGACTTTGTGGGTGAAATTTTGTTTGCCGATGATGTTAAAGACAAATGGTCGCTGTGGGACTGCTGCGGCGGTTCCACCCCTACGCTCGAAAATGATGATATGACTCAGGGTATGGTTGCTGAATTTAAAGTTGGTGCTGAGCCAACTGTGATGGGGTTGTTTGCAGAAGATGGCCATTTCATTGATGCGTCAGCTTACCTGAAGTCTGGGTCAGTTCAGTTTGATCTCAAAGTAGTGACTGCGCCGAGCGATAGCAGCGCTCCCTGGAAGTTTAAGATCGAAGCGCTGGATGCTGATTCCGTCTTAGAGCTAAATCTAACGGAGAGTCTGGAGGCCACGGCCCCTCAGGTTGGCCAGTGGCAAACCTATACTTTCCCTCTTCAGGTACTGAGTGATGGTGGGGTCAATATCAGTGGTATTGACATTATCATGGTCTACCCGGCCTGGGGGCAGGGTGAAGGAGCTGTATACCGGCTCGACAATGTGATGATCACAGCCAAATAAACCTAAACCGATGGCGTGGCATAGCCACGCCCAGACAGCGAAAATTATTCAAGCAGGTCATTATGAATACAGTAAATTATAAACTCTCACATGTCGCGATTCTGATCGGTGCGGTACTTGGCACTTCTATGGCACAGGCAGAGCAAGTCGCAGCGCAGGCCGGCGAAGAAACCCCGGAAGTGATTGAAGTGCGCGGTATTAAGGGCAGTTTGATCCGCTCCATGAACGTTAAACGAGACATGTCGGGCGTAGTGGACGCGATTTCCGCAGAAGAAATGGGTAAGTTTCCCGACACCAACCTGGCGGAATCTTTACAACGAATTACCGGCGTGGCTGTTAGCCGCAGCAACGGAGAAGGGAGCCAGATCACGGTGCGAGGCTTTGGCCCGGACTTTAACCTGGTAACGCTCAATGGCAGGCAAATGCCGGGCACCGGGAATAGTCGCTCCTATAACTTTGAGAATCTGTCGTCCGACGGAGTTTCAGCATTGGAGGTGTACAAGACGGCTCGTGCGGATAATCCAACCGGTGGATTGGGCGCGACGGTGAATATTGTCACTGCACGCCCGCTCGACAGTGGTGCGGAAAAAATGTCTTTTTCAGCTAAAGCGATTCATGACTCTTCTAATGTGGCAGGCGACGACATTACGCCAGAGGTCTCAGCCCTTTACTCGAATGCGTTCTTTGATGAAACGGTCGGGTTTGGCTTTACCGTCAATCATCATCGGCGCGACTTTCAACAGCAAAGCGCCAATATTCAGGGCTGGCAGGCGAATGTAGACTTGCCTACCAATCTGGACGCTGACAGTGTTGTTGATAATCGTCCGCTGAATAAGGACGGGGTGCCAGCAGGAGACTACTTCTTCCCCCGGGATATGAACTATCAGATAAGCGACTTGCAGCGTGAGCGAACCAATGGTCAGCTTGTTTTTCAGTATGCGCCTAATGACGACATTGTGATGACACTCGATTACACCGGCACGAAATCCATAACCGGCAAGAACGCGATTTCATGGGGCATGTGGAATGACTATGGTGGCAACATCAACGGTTACGAGCTGGATGAAAATGGCACAGTTGTGTATGCCGACATCAGCGGCAACGACGGCTCATTCAGCGCCTCGCGCTCAACGACTGAGGTGAAAGAGCGCTCGGTTGGTTTTAATGTCCAATGGCAGGCGAGTGATGCACTGAGCCTCACTTTGGATTATCACGATTCCCAAAGCGAAACCGACAATGGCGCAGACTCAGGCCTTGGTAGTGAGGGCACATTGGTATTGGGTTCAGATCAGCTAACGACCAAGCGCTACGATTTTCGCAGCGGTGAGATCCCACATGCAGAAATCCTGTGGCGAAATGGTACCAATGAGCTGGCAGCCAGCGAAATCGACTCTCACTTTAGTCAGTTTGTACACTCCCCAGGCAAAGCCACGGTTGAGCAATTACAGCTTGATGGCGTCTGGGAAAACCTTAGCGATCGCTGGGGATTAGTGAATGTCAAATTTGGTGTGGCGCGTACTGAACAGGAGATGAGTGGCTCGAATGCCTGGAGTGGCTTAATTGGAGGCTTTTTATTTAACCCTGCCTGGCCGGAACTATTCCCCGATGGCATGTTTACCCAGCATGACACGAGTGACTTCCTAAATGCATTTGACGGTGGCGGCAGTGGGTTACAGCCTCACTATTACTACACCTTTGACTTCGATGAAGTTG
The DNA here is from genome assembly GCF_056161105.1 of Pseudoalteromonas sp. AWH4_217. Taxonomy (NCBI): domain Bacteria; kingdom Pseudomonadati; phylum Pseudomonadota; class Gammaproteobacteria; order Alteromonadales; family Pseudoalteromonadaceae; genus Pseudoalteromonas; species Pseudoalteromonas sp. AWH4_217. Next base: position 64,898 of record NZ_JBSWYM010000009.1, read on the forward strand.
CTGCTCGCTCTGAAGCCTTTTTGACCAATGACTTACTCGGTGGCAGTGACTATTTCGCGACGACGGCATATCACGATATGGGAACTGTATCGCGTGAAAGCGTGACAGAAGAAACCAACAGTATCTACCTGTCCAGCTTCTGGGAGTTTGAAGTTGCCAGCTATCCGGTACAGATAAACGCAGGTGTACGCTATGAGCAAACCGATGTGACCAGCAGCACTTTCCAGCCAACGCCAACGGCCGTGTGGTGGAAAGGCGGCAGTGAATGGCATACCCAGTTTTTACCTGATGGCGATGCCTTCTTTACCCTTGAAGGTGAGCACGATGTGGTTCTGCCTATGGTGGACTTGCGAGTGGATGTGACGGATGAACTGGTTGCCCGACTGTCCTGGGGTAAAACCATTTCCCGTGCGCCGCTTGGCGACCTGGTCGGTGGCCGAAGTCTAACCAACAGCCCTAAAATCGGTTCGCGCAATGCCAGTGAAGGCAATACCAACTTGCAACCATTTGAGTCTACTAACTTTGACCTCAGTTTGGAGTATTACTACAACGAAGGCAGTTACGCGGCCATTGGGTATTTCGATAAGTCAGTGAAAAACTTTATTGGTAGCCAGGTTAACTCGACGACTGTAGAGGGGTTTCACGATATTTATCAGGGTCCCAGATGGTTGCAAGCCGTTGCAGACATCGAAAGTCGTGGCGAGCAGGCCACCAATGACGCCATTTTTGCTCAGATGCAGGCCAATGGCGCAACGCTGAATGAGCAGGGCTACATCACCCCCAACGCTGATGACCCGTTGATCGTGTGGGATTTTACACGACCATTTAATGCGCCCGATACTAAGTCAGTTGACGGTTTTGAAGTGGCAGTACAACACCTGTTCGGCGAAACCGGTTTTGGCGTCGGGGTTAATGCGACATTTGTTAATGGCGATGTGGAGTTCGATGTTGCCAGTCTTAAGCAGCAAACCCCGCTTACAGGACTTAGCGACTCTGCCAACTTTCAGGTGTTTTATGAGCTCGACGGCCTGTCGGTGAAACTGACTTACGCCTGGCGAGACGAGTATTTGATAGGGGTTGGGCAGGATCAGGGGTCTTCCGACAACCCGCCGCAATTTGCCAAGGCCTTTGGTCAATGGGATATGAGTGTTAATTACGACATGACGGAGCAGTTGACTGTATTCTTCGAGGGCGTGAACCTCAATGATGAAACCGAGCAGGGCTTCGGCCGATATGAACGTCAATTTTTGTTCGCCCGCCAATACGGTCCCAGATATGCGCTGGGCTTCCGATATAAGTTCAATTAATTCCGGGTACGCTCTGGCGGTTGCTTAACGCGGTGCCAGAGCACGCTTTCTTTATTTTTTTGGAAATTCATTATGGCTAGTTCATCTGTGATGCTGGATACCCAGCATGAGGCACAGCCGGGTAACGGGCATAGATTTGCCTTATTCACGCTGACCACGTTGTTTTTTATGTGGGGTTTTATTACCTGCTTAAATGACATCTTAATCCCCTATCTGAAAGGGGCATTTTCCTTAACTTATACCCAGGCCATGCTGGTGCAGTTTTGCTTCTTTGGCGCCTATTTTATCGTCTCCATCCCGGCTGGCATATTGGTGGGCAGGATTGGATTTAAAAAGGGCATTATCACAGGTCTGAGTATTGCGAGCATTGGGTGTTTATTGTTCTACCCGGCAGCCGAGCTGGGAGTCTATGGGGTGTTTTTGGGGGCGCTGTTTGTATTGGCTTCTGGTATTACTGTATTACAGGTCTCTGCAAACCCTTTTGTGAGTGCCCTGGGGCCTGCTAAAACGGCTTCGTCACGTCTGACGATGACCCAGGCATTTAACTCACTGGGTACAACGGTTGCGCCCTTTTTTGGAGCCTGGCTTATTTTTTCTGGCAGCAGCGAGGCGGCACATGCAGACGCTTCCGCGGTGCAATTTCCTTATCTGATGATTGCAGGCGCACTGGCCGTGTTGGCCATCGTCTTTGCCTTTATCAGGCTGCCGTCATTGGGGGCAGAGCCGCAGGGTGCGCCTTCGTTGAAAAAAGCCCTGCAATACAGACACCTCAAACTGGGTGCTGTGGCTATTTTCCTATACGTCGGTGCTGAGGTTGCCATTGGTAGCTTCCTGGTGAACTTTTTACATGATCCACGCATTGCCGGGTTGAACGAAGCGCAAGCGGCTCAGCTAATCGCTTATTACTGGGGCGGGGCGATGATCGGGCGTTTCATCGGTGCGCTGGTGATGCAAAAAATTGCGGCGGGAAAAGTGCTGGCATTTAACGCGCTTATGGTCATTGTACTGCTGTGCATTGCTGTTATGACTGAAGGCAGTGTGGCGATGTGGTCCGTGCTGGCGGTCGGTCTGTTCAATTCCATTATGTTTCCAACCATTTTTAGCCTTGCGATTGAGAAGCTGGGCGACAGCGCCAGCCATGGTGCTGGTGTATTGTGCCTGGCCATTGTGGGTGGCGCCATAGTGCCGCTGCTTCAGGGGATGGTGGCGGATATCTCTGGTGTGCAACTGTCTTTCCTGCTTCCAGCAGTGTGTTACGTGTTTATCGGTTACTTTGGCCTCAAGGGACACCGACCTGTTTTTCTATCCACGGAGAAGTAAAGTGAAGAAAACAACCATCAAGATTTCACTCAGTGTGCTGGCTGCTAGTATCCTAACGGCGTGCGGCTCAGCGCAGCCATCGGCAGAAGTTAAGAAAGGGCTTGATATCTGGCCCAAAATACACTCAGAGGTGGGCAAAGATCCCGAAATAGAGCGCCAGGTTGCGGCACTACTGAGTAAGATGACGTTAGAGCAGAAAGTGGCTCAGATGATCCAGCCTGAGATCCGTGACATCACAGTCGAAGACATGCGGCGCTACGGTTTTGGTTCTTACCTCAACGGCGGCGGCGCATTTCCCGGCAACAACAAACATGCCAGTGTCAAAGACTGGGTCGACCTCGCCGAAGCCATGTATCAGGCGTCTGTGGATGACTCGCTGGATGGCATTAATATTCCCACCATGTGGGGGACTGATGCGGTGCATGGCCACAACAATGTGATTGGCGCGACGTTATTTCCTCATAACATCGGCCTCGGGGCTGCAAATAACCCCGAGCTGATTGAAAGAATTGCTCAGGCAACAGCGAAAGAAGTCATGGCAACAGGCATAGATTGGGTATTTGCACCCACAGTTGCAACTGTGCGTGATGACCGCTGGGGTCGCACCTATGAAGGTTATTCTGAAGACCCCGAGATAGTTAAAGCCTATGCGGCAGCCATAGTACATGGCTTGCAAGGCCATGCGGATGGAGACTTTTTGGGTGATGATCGGGTGATCAGTACCGTGAAGCACTTTCTGGGCGATGGCGGCACGGTCAAAGGAGACGACCAGGGCAATAATATCGACTCTGAACAAGTACTGTTTGATATTCATGCTCAGGGGTACGTGGGTGGTCTGACTGCGGGTGCACAATCTGTGATGGCGTCATTTAACAGCTGGCAGGGCGAGAAAATCCATGGTCATCACTATCTGCTGACCGAGGTACTGAAGAACAAGATGGGGTTTGATGGCTTTGTGGTGGGTGACTGGAATGGTCATGGTCAGATCCCTGGCTGTCGCAATGACGATTGTCCACAGGCTGTCAATGCCGGTCTGGATGTGTATATGGTGCCGACCGATGCATGGAAGCCTTTGCTTGAAAATACCATTGCACAAGTCAAAGCGGGCTTTATTCCACAGTCTCGTATCGATGATGCCGTAACGCGTATTTTACGGGTGAAATTCCGTGCGGGATTGTTTGATAAACCCAGCCCGGCAAAGCGACCGCATGCAAACAATATGCAATTGATTGGCCACGAAGCGCACCGCGAAATCGCACGCCAGGCCGTTCGAGAATCTCTGGTGTTGCTCAAAAACAATCATCAGTTGTTGCCGCTGGCACCCAATCAACGGATTTTGGTAGCTGGTGATGCGGCTGATAACATAGGTAAGCAATCGGGTGGCTGGACCATAACCTGGCAGGGTACCAATAATCAGAATAGCGATTTTCCGGGCGGCCAGTCTATTTATGATGGCATTGCACACCAGGTTCAGCTGGCAGGGGGGGAAGTTGAACTGAGTGAGAATGGCCAGTTTAAAACCAAACCTGACGTAGCCATTGTTGTATTCGGTGAAGAGCCATATGCCGAAGGGCACGGTGATCGGGAAACGCTGATTTATCAGCATGGCAATAAACGCGACCTGGCGTTACTTAAATCGCTCAAGGCACAGGGCATTCCTGTGGTCTCTGTTTTTATCAGTGGCAGAGCGATGTGGGTCAACCCGGAGCTCAATGCCAGTGATGCCTTTGTGGCGGCCTGGTTGCCTGGTTCTCAGGGCGAAGCTGTTGCAGATGTTTTGCTGAGAAACGCCAGGGGTGAGATACAACATGACTTCAGTGGTCGCCTGTCATTTTCCTGGCCTGCACACCCCAGCAAACCGGTCAATCGCTACGATAAAGATTATGCACCTTTATTGCCTTACGGGTTTGGCCTGAGTTACGGAGACCCCTCAGTGCTGACTAACACTTTATCAGAAAAGGCAGAGACCGCACTTAGCTCATCAGATGTGTATCCGCTATTCAATGGTAAAACATCCCAGCCATGGCAGATGAGATTGTTCTCAGGGGAACAAAATCTGGCTGTAACCGCGAGCAGTATGGCCCTGGAGGGGCTGAGCTACCGAACGATAGACAAGGACATTCAGGAAGATGCGTTCAGGGTCGACTGGCAAGGCCCCAAAGCGGGTGTTCAGTTTGTCAGTGGTAATGGCTTCAGAGAAGATTTAGCTCGATATCAGGCTGCCGGTGGTGTGCTTAGCATGACAGTCAAACGCGGTGATGCGGTTGCAAACAATGCGTTCATTGGCATGCATTGCGAAAGTGAAGGCGATGCGCCGGGAAGTTGTCGGGCTCAGGTTGATATTAGTGCTGAGTTACAGGGGTTGCCAGCAAAGCAATGGCAGATGCTGAGTATTGATTTACAGTGTTTTGCCAGCCAGGGAGTAAAATTTGGGCAAATGGTGATGCCATTTGAATTACTCGCAACCGGCAGCATGAGCCTGTCGTTTAGTGACATCAGTATAATGCCTTCGGGGGATAAGCGAGCCACGGTTCACTGTCAGGATTAACATCAGAGGTAATATAAATCAGGCACCTTTCGGTGCCTGATTTACTCACTAAGCGGGATTAGTCACGCTCAGGAATATTTTGCAGTAATGCCTGCATTTGTTGCCAATACAGGCCAACTGATTCAATGTGCACTTTCTCGTCAGGAGAGTGCGGGAATTTGATCGTCGGACCGAATGAGATCATATCCATATTCGGGTAAGGTTCTTTAAACAGACCACACTCCAGCCCTGCGTGGATCACCATGATATCTGGCTTGTTACCATAGATACCTTCATACATATCACGGAAAATATGCACCAAATCAGAGTTAGGGTCTGGTTTCCAGCCAGGGTAAGCACCTGAAAACTCGATGTTAGCACCAGCCAACGTTGCAAGTGAACTCAGTGTGCCTTCGACATCTGTACGGCCTGAGTCGATCAAAGAGCGGATCAGGCAAAGCACTTCTACTTTATCTGCATCAGTGGTGATCACGCCCAGGTTCAATGACGTTTCTACGACACCCTGAATATCATCGCTCATACGGACAACGCCATTCGGACAGGCATTGAGCAGAGCCAACAAAGTGTCCCGAGAGTTCGCAGACATTGCATCAAGGGTGGTGCCTGTGTCGCTCACTGCAAAGGCCAGATTCGTCTCAATGGCACCAAGCTCGTTACTCAGCACAGTTTGGAATTCGCTCAGGCGTTGCTCCAGTATGCTGCGCTGCGCTGGTGCAATGGCTATCGTTGCATAGGCTTCACGCGGGATGGCGTTACGCAGTGAACCACCTTTAAAAGCGATCAGGTTGTAGTCCACATCATTCAGATGATGCTTTAGTACTCTTGCCAGCAATTTATTTGCGTTGCCGCGACCGGTATGAATATCGACGCCTGAGTGTCCGCCTTTAAGCCCTTTTAAACTGACTTCTACAAGCTGATGTCCGGCTGCAATGGGTTGGCGCTCAATATCGACTGTCATGCTGGCATCTACACCGCCAGCACAGCCCATATAGATTTCACCTTCTTGCTCCGAATCCGTATTCAGTAGGATGTCGCCTTCCAGCCAACCTGCTTCAAGACCAAACGCGCCAGACATTCCTGCTTCTTCATCTACGGTCAGCAAAACTTCCAGAGGGCCGTGTGGAATATCTGATGAAGCCAGTACTGCAAGGCAAGACGCCATACCCATACCATTATCAGCGCCCAGAGTTGTACCTTCAGCCGTAACCCACTCACCATCGATATAAGGGCGAATAGGGTCTTTGGTAAAGTCATGATCTGTGTCGTCATTCTTCTGCGGCACCATGTCGATATGTGCCTGAAGAACGACGGGTTTACGATTTTCCATGCCAGGTGTCGCAGGCTTTTTAATGAATACGTTGCCGGTATCATCACGGCGCACGGCCAGGCCCTGAGATGTCGCCCAGTCGACAATGAAGGTGGCTAACGCTTCTTCATGTTTTGACGGGTGTGGAATTGCACAGATCTGGTCAAAGAATTGCCATACAATCTGAGGTGCCAAATTGGCGATGTCGGAATGAGGTTTAAACACCGGGTTCCCCTTATTTGAGCTATTGTCTTCCAGTCTGGACGCTTATTAGTACGTTTCAGACCGGTAAGTGGGTAAATTGTTGGGGGAGTTTACCACCGGCGGGTGTTTAGGGTCGAGTAGATACGGCCAGTTGGGCACGAACGCTTAACTGGCCCTGTAAAGGTGGCTGACCTTTAATGTTGACATGCCTTGACGGCATCGGCGATGAGTTCCATGCCGGAGTGCTCGCAAGTCGGCAAGGTTTCATCACAGTGCGCCAGTGGTGTTACGCGCTCGCCCCACTTAATGTAGCTCGCTGCCCAGGTAAGACCCGCGCCAAAGGCAGCTGACATAATGTTTGCATGAGGTTGAATTAGCCCTTGTTCAACGGCTTCACATAACGCGATGGCAATGGTCGCGGCTGAGGTATTACCATACTTATCGATATTCACCATGACTTTATCGTCTGCAATATCGAGCTTTTTCTGGATTGCCTGAATGATCCGCAGGTTAGCCTGATGCGGAACCAGCACGTCGATATCATCGAGCGACAAGTTTGCCTGAGCGAGTACATCGTCACATGCGACACTCATACCCGTTACGGCACGTTTAAAAATTTCACGTCCTTCGAACGCCAAGTCTGACGGGCCTGGCGGGTCATAGCGGCTCAGATCAGTCCCATAGTTGGCAATGTGCAAAATCCCTCGGTCTTCACTGTCACACCCGGTTTTCGTGCCAAGCAGGCCGCAAGGTTCATCGCTGGCCTCCAGGATGACTGCACCAGCGCCGTCACCAAATAACACTGCGCTGTCGCGTTTTGCCCAATTGACGTACCAGGTCATACGCTCGGCTGCAACGACAACCGCACGTTTGATCATGCCTGCCTGGATCTGTGCCGTGGCATTTTGCAATGCGTATAAAAAGCCAGAACAGGCTGCATTGGTATCACAGGCGGCCGCGCCGACTGCACCAATATTTTTCTGTACCAATGAGGCAGTATTAGCCACCATGGTTGAGGGAGTGCAAGTTGCAAGCAACACCAAGTCTATATCTGAGCCTTTTAAACCGGCGCAGGCCAAAGCCTGTTTACTGGCATAAGTAGCCAACTCTGCGGTGCTGACATGACTCACCCGGCGAGACTTAATGCCTGTGCGGGTGCTGATCCATTCGTCGTTAGTATCGACAATGTTACTTAATTCGTCATTACTGATAGAAGCGGGTGGGATTGCTTTTCCCCATCCTGTTATTTTTGCGTACTTCATTTTATCTCTTATTCAAATCCGACCAGTAGGCTAAAGCACAGTATATCGCAAACCACATTGTGTTACACACAATTATCCCTTGTCGAAATCAATGAATTGACTAGACTGATAAGAGGTGGCGTTAATTGTTTGGTTTATAATGCAAAAAATTAAATTTGATACGCTGGATATGCTTATTGGCCTGGAGCGGGAATTGCTGGATCCTGCCGTGCGAGAGAATCCTCAGCGACTAGCGACTTTGTTAGATGAGGATTTCTACGAAATTTCTGCCAATGGGTTGATGTTTAATAAGTCGCATGTGCTGGCGAGACTACCGCGTGAGAAAGTCCCGCAGTTTTATAATCAGGACTTTCAGGGACAAATGCTGGCCGAACATCTTGCACAGATCACTTATCATGCTGCCTATCGCAGAAATGCCTATTCTAATTTAAATTATTCAGTCAGAATGTCCATCTGGCGCAACAGGGCGTCTGGCTGGCAGCTGCTGTTCCATCAGGGAACACCATGCCCTGAGTTTAAGCTCAAATATGAATAACCCCGGCCAAAGCCGGAGCACAATAGAGGTGTGTATTGATTTACGTTGATAAACTGGTTGCAGTGTTGAATTATCCATTGTTTACTTTTGCTGAACGCTCATTTACGGCGGGTAAGTTGCTGTTGGTACCGGTCCTGCTGTTTATTGGGATATGGCTGACCCGATATTTCGTCAACAAGCTTACCAACCGACTCCGCACCGCAAATACCGATCCGAATATGGTGCACTTGGTGCAAAGGCTTTGTTACGTTCTTGCTATTGCTATCACAGTCATCACCATTTTGGATGTGATTAATGTGCCCATCACCGCGTTCGCATTTTTATCCGGCGCCATTGCCATCGGGTTTGGATTTGGAGCCCAAAACATCATCAATAACTTCATCAGTGGTTGGATCCTGATGTGGGAAAAGCCCATCCGTATTGGAGACTTCCTGGAGGTGGAAGGGACGAAAGGGATAGTAGAAAAAATCAATACCCGCTCAACCCGACTGCGCCGGGTGGATGGGGTGCATATGCTGATCCCAAACAGTAAGTTACTGGAAAATACCGTTACCAACTGGACGCTGGTCGACAAACTGATGAGAACGTCGGTACGGGTTGGCGTAGCTTATGGATCATCCGCAAAACAGGTTGCTGCTCTAATTGAGCAGGCGACGGAAGAGCAGCCAGAGGTGCTTGCGGACCCCAAACCTCAGGTGACGTTTGAAGACTTTGGAGATAATGCACTCATATTTGAAGTCAATTTCTGGCTTAACTCGACGGTTGAAGGTGGCCTTAGGCAAGCAAGAAGCAAAATACGATTTCGACTCGATGAGCTGTTTGCAGAGCATGATGTTGTTGTGGCGTTCCCGCAGCGCGATGTGCACATTGATGGACAGATAGCCATTGTCAGGCAGCAAAAGCGAGCGGGTTGACGTGACTTTGCGACATCGACGCTTTGAATGTGCCGGTACCTTTTTTTAATCTACAAGCCTGAGCTTTCATGTTAATTAACTTTTCACCTAATTCTGCGCTTGGCCAGTTGCTGTTATTGCGCTCTATTGCCATTGTACTGCAGTTGGTTCTGGTGCTGATTTCATTGTGGTTTCTGGACAAAAACCTGCCAGAGCAGCCTATTTTTACCGTCATCGCACTGGAGTCAGTTTTTCAGCTGGCCAGTATCTACGCTTACCGTAAAGCCAGTGAGGTTTCGCCCGGAGCGATGGTGATGCAGCTGGTGGCTGATATTTTATTTCTGACAGTATTGTTGTCCTTTCTCGGTGGAGCAAGCAACGCCTTTGTTTCCTTGCTACTCTTACCTTGCATTATTGCCGCGGTGACCGTGCCGCCGCGTTTTGTGGTGTTCATCTCCGCAGCCGCATTGATGGCGTATGGATACTTATATACGGTCGTGCCTATGCATCATCATGGCATGCATATGGGTCAGCACTTGCTTGGTATGCTGGTGAACTTTGTCTTTATGGTGATCGTGATAGTCACCGTAGTGACATTTCTTGCAAGTCGTATCCAGCAACGTGAGCTGGCGCTGGCCAAGAGCCGCGAGAAGCAACTCCAGCAGGAGCAGGTGTTAGCACTGGGGAGCGCCGCTGCGCAGGTGACTCATCAACTGGCTACACCCATTGCACATTTGAATTTATTGTTTGAAGAGCTAAGTGAAGATTATCCGCAGCACCCGGCTGTGCAGGAAATGCTTGCACCGCTTGCGCAGTGCAAAACACAGTTAGAGGGTTTCAGGGCTCAGACCGAGCTGCTAAAGCCCCATGCCCAGATTCACAGCCAGGGGTTTGAAGCGTTGTGGCAACAGCTTCATGAGCTGTTGACTTTACAGTTTCCTGAACAACGTATTTCCTGCCAGTTACCGCCTAAGCCATTTTCAGTCAATGGTGACCCTATGCTGATCCCGGCTTTGTTCAATTTGTTTGTAAATGCAGCAAAAGCAAATGAAAAGTGCTCGGCATCTAACCTTGAGGTGAGTGTTACCGTATCAGAGGATACAACAAGTACTACTCGTCTGTTCTGGTCTTTGTCGATCCGAGACTTTGGCCCAGGCATCGAAATGGATAAGCTAGCGCTTATTGGTAAGTCGGTGGTCGACAGTTCCTCAGGTTTGGGCATGGCGCTGTTGCTGTCGCATGCTACAATCGAGCGCCTTGGAGGAACCTTGCGTTTGTCTAACCATCAAACTCAGGGTGCCATATCTGTGGTGACCTTACCTGTTGTATAAATTATGAAGTTACTGATTATTGAGGACGATGTCCCTTTCGCTGCCACTTTATCACGTAGAATGACCAAGCTCGGGTTTGACTGTCAATGTGTACATGACGAGGTAAATATTGCTCGTCAGTGTCAGGCATTTTTACCAGACTATGTATTGTTGGATATGAAGTTAACCGCCAGCTCGGGGCTACAGCATATTGCGTTGATCCGGGAAATTGTCCCAAAAGCTAAAATTGTTCTATTGACTGGTTTTGCTAGTATTGCAACTGCAGTTGAGGCGATTAAACTGGGGGCTGATGAATATCTGACTAAGCCCGCAGACACCCAGTTAATTGCCAAAACTTTGTTGGGAACGCAAGTGCCATTCAGTGATTCGGTTGATACCACCATGTCACCTGAGCGACTTGAATGGGAACATATACAACAGACATTGAAGGCCAATGAAGGCAATATCTCAGAAACCGCCAGGCAACTAAACATGCACCGACGTACCTTGCAAAGAAAACTTCAGAAACGCCCGGTACTTAAATAATCCATGCATAGCCCAGTTTGCTCTTCTAATGGTTATTAACTAAATTGAAATTAGTGAAATAATCGAGGTAAGTGCTGTGACTGTGTTTGATGTAGATGTGGTTGCCGTAGTCATTGCGGCAATCTCCTCTTTTGCGTTGGGAGGAATATGGTACTCACCGCTGTTGTTTCATAAGTCCTGGTTAGAAGGGGCAGGGCTGACGGAGTTAGACATACAAAATGCGGATCACAAACTGATATTCAGTGGCGCGATGTTTTTGTCCATTCTGGCTGCATTCCTAATGGCGGCACTGTTGGGTAAGAGTCCTGCGATTCTGGATGGTGTACTACTTGGTTTAGCGGTGGGGGTGTGCTTTGTTGCCAGTACACTTGGCACCAGTTACCTGTTCGAACAACGCCCCCTAAAACTGTTTCTGATTAACGCGGGGTATCACACCGCTCAGTTTTGTCTGATCGGTTTTGTGCTTGGTATTTTGAGTTAACGGTCTGCATTACTTGAATGTCCGGCTTGATGCATCTTCACCGGATATGACCAAGCAATTACACACCTTATTGGCTTACCTTAAAACGCGGACATTTATCCTGTGTTCTGTAAGGCATGCACCCTATCATAGTAAGGTTTGTGCTGTTTCAAAGACTGAAAATCACCCTACCCATGGATCCGGGCCAGCGTGTTTGGGTGAGCCTATTTTATATGGACAAAAACATGATAGATATATTGTTTGATATCATTGGTATGACGGGCACTTTCCTGGTGGTTGGTGCGTTCTTTTTGCTGCAGTTGGACAAAGTGCGTCCCGATGGCATAAAGTACAACATGATGAACCTAAGTGGTGCCATTTTGCTGCTTATCAGTCTTTGCTATAACTTCAACTTAGCAAGTTTTGTGATCGAATTATTCTGGATCGCTGCGTCTTTAATCGGTCTGTACAAGTACTTTAAAAAACGCAGGCTTGCGGTCGCCTAAAGTCAGGTTAGGGGCAGTGCATTTGGATATGTGCTGCTTCTTACCCTCCGTGAAAATAAGCTACTCTAATATTTGTTAAGTATGCAATAAAATTTCATATTTAACTATCCTTCCTCGCGCTTTTTTACTAACCTTATTTCAATAACCCTCTAAAAAATCACAAAAAACTTGCGAACTGTCCCTGTCTGCGTAATATTAAAATTGAGATACAAAGTCACTGTTTGATTTTTGTGTTACGTGGCAACTGTTTATGTGTGAATGCGTCGTTGAGCGAATGAGTATGAAAAAGAACCTGTTACCTTTGAGTATAGCTTTGCTCAGTTTTTCACTTTGTGCTCACGAGGAAGCTCTATTTGAGCTGACGTTTGAGGAGTTGATGGATGTAACCGTTGAGCTAGCCAGTAAAACCTCCGAAACGGCACAGTCAGTGCCTTCCAGTGTCACGTTATTTTCCCGGCAGCAAATTTCCTTGCTCGGCATTCGCAACGTTTATGAATTAATGAACTTCGTCCCGGGTTTCCAGTCCACCCGGGGTGACTGGGTTGGGAGTGTGCCGAAAGAGCACGCCAGGGGCGTGTTTCTGGACAACGGCAACATCCTGATCATGTTAAACGGCCAACGTCTGAATGATGCCTCCTTTGGTAAAGCATCAGTGTACGCGCCATTTATACCTGTAGAAGTCGTTGAAAAAGTCGAGTTTATTCGCGGCCCCGGCTCGGCACTTTATGGCAGCAATGCTTTTTTAGGTGTCATGAATATTGTGACACGTCAGTCAGACCGTCAGGTCCAGTTTGGTATTGGTTTGCACCAGAGCAAACAAGCGTCGCTCAGTTACAGTGATGGCCAAGGCACTGAAAACGCGTTTTATGCCAATGTAAGTGCTTATGAAACGGCCGGCGAAACCTATGATATTCAACAGGCACGCGACCCTCAGTCAAATGTTTTTTTAGAGCTTGGCGGAAAGTGGGGAGCGTTCAGTGCTTCACTTCATCTGAACAGAACAAGGTTGGATGAGTTTATGAATCTGGCAAGTTACAGTCAGGAAAATTTTCATACAAGTCGTAATATAGGCGCAAAACTTACCCATCAGACCTCGTTGTCAGATTCCTTAGAAAGTGACCTGACACTGAGCTTTATTCAACATGATATTGATAGTGCAGGTCTTATTGCCACAGCTGAAGAGTTAGGCTTGCAACAGGATTTCTTTAATGGGCCTAAATGGCAGTCTGAAGACCTAACTCTAAACTGGGATTTGGCCTACCAACATAATAAAGATTTGATGGTACATTGGGGGCTTGAATATTCATTGGAAGAGCAATCTGAGGCCGGTACCTACACGTCACATTATGACCCTGACAGCGGGCAAATTATTCTGGAGGATGACTACTATCTAGGTGGCATTCGGCCTTTGAATGAGTTTGCTGCATTTGACAGCCTGAAGCAGGACTTTGATTCTTATGCTGCCTATCTGCAACTGAGATACCAAGTGAATGAGCGGCTCACTGTATTCACTGGTTTACGGTTTGATGAGTTTATAGACATAGACAATAAGCTATCGCCACGCATCGCTACCATTTACCAGGTTAATCCGCATCATGTATTAAAACTCCAATATGGAGAGTCTTTTCGTATACCGGTTAGCAATGAATTGAACTCAAACGATGACATTACCCGAGGGAACCCGCAACTCAAGTCTGAAAACATCGAGACCACGGAACTGGTCTGGCATATGGATTATGCACGTTGGCAAGTGGACTTGGTCTTGTTTGAGAACCAACTGGATGACTTTATCAGCCTTGAACCAGTAGATGCGGTGCAAAGTCGTTTTACTTTTAGTAACTCTTACTCTACGACGATGCAGGGGCTAGAAGCCAGTGCATCTTTTGAACTCAGTGAGTCTAGCTGGTTCAAGCTTAACTATACCCAGCATTTCGACGACCCATTTAGCGCCAGCTATAAACGTTTTGGTTCGTGGCAACTGAATCACCAGTTTGGCCGCTTTCAGGTGGGTCTCAATGGTATCTGGCGAGCCCAGGTTAAAGTCTTCCCAGTCTTAGTTCCTGATGATCCGGACTTTCAGCATTATGAGCAAAAAGCACACTGGTTGATTGGAGGTACGCTTACCTGGCATATTGCATCGAATAAACAGCTCAGGCTGAAAGCGCAAAATCTCTTTGATGAGAAGACCAATGCATTCGACCCTCGAGTATTTGATGGGCGTGTACCTCAGCGGGGTCAGCAGCTGTTGTTGCAATATGCTCACTCATTTTAAGCCGTCACCGCCAGTTCCACTCATACACATCTAGCTTAATACCCGGGCGATTGAGTGGATTTAAGAAAAGCATCTATCAGCCATCACTAAATATTAATTTTTAAAAGAAAATCTTTATTGGTCTATGCAGCATTCAGGACCGTTCTTATAATAAAGACACTCAATTCTCTCTTGTTACAGTTAAAAATGAAACCACTTATCTTTGTGATGTTAGTACTTCTGAGTGCTTGCTCATCTGCCCCTCAGATGCCTACCATAATCAGCGAGTTGCCAAAGGTAACCTACAAGGGCAGAGGCGCAGCTGCCGGACCTATGCTGGTTGGCGCTATGGGACCTGTTGGTATAGCCGTTGGGGTCGCAATCGACGAGGGCATAGCAAAAGAGATTGGTTCAGCGCTGAAAGAATCGCAGGCGCAAGGGGGAATGGAAGTGGCTGATGTCATTGCTGAGCAAATCCCTGAAACTGAATCGGTACAAGTACTTTCTCTGGATTTCAAAGCGCAGCGAGGCAATGATGATTTTGCTTTGGCAACGGTTGACTTGCTCCTTCGTTCAAAAGAGGAAAAATGGCAATTATGTTTGCAAACTAACCCGGGGGATTTGTCGGCACTAAAGGAAACGTCACTTAGCTGGTCTCTTATCGCAGAGTCAATCTTAGCTAATCGCTTATGTGAGCCAAGTCAGGACTAATGTCAATTGTCACCGAAAATGTTGTGTTGTTATAATGTATCAATGGTGATTGTTCAAATTTGAAACCAAGATTATAGAATTTAATATTACAACAATTGTAACACTATCCTTACATGTTCCGTTTGGGTTAGGGCGCTGTATGGTTGAAAATTATGTATAAGCAAATGTAAATAAAGCTAATGTTTGTAGAACGTCGACTGTAAACATAAAAACAACCAAAAGTTAATAAAAGTTTATTTTTATAGCTTTCTAACTAGTCTTCATGTTGCGCACTCGTTAATTGGGTGCTTGGTGTGTGGTTGTAAAACAGCCACCCGCTTAACAAAACAACAAGTAATCATGGAGCAAATTAAGTGAAACTATCAAAAATAGCTTTAGCAACCGTAGCTGGTCTGGTGCTGACTTCGGGCGCAGCAAATGCTGCTCAGAAGCGCTTCCTCAACACACATAATACCATTTCTTCAATGCTTGAATCTGCCGGGCCGGCGGTTTTGTCTGCACAGCCGGAACAGCTGGTTGGCCTGAGTGCCGACAACACGCTGGTTGAGTTGAAATCATATCCCCATGCCAGTGGCGCAGTGACCAAACGCTATCAGCAAATGTACAAAGGCCTGCCAGTGATAGGCGATACGGTCAGCCTGACTTATGACAGCGCAGGTGCACTTAAACGTGCACATGGCGCGGCTGTGTATGAGATTGCAGCTGATCTGAGCTCAGTCACACCAAAAATGTCAATGCAGATGATGAAAAGTCAGCTAGAGAAGCAATTTGCGGTGCAACAAAGTAACAACGAAGTGGCACTGGCTAAGTACAATGAAACCAACCGTCTAGGGATCTGGCTTGATGAACAATCAACCGCCAGGCTGGTATATGAAGTGACCTATGTGACTTATGGTAAGTCGCCTTCACGCCCATACAAAATTATTGATGCCAATAGCGGTGAGCTGCTGATGGAGTTTGATAATATTCAGCATGCCAATGCGACAGGCCCGGGTGGCAACCAAAAAACGGGTCGTTATCAGTACGGCACAGATTATGGCCATCTCGATGTCTCTCAGTCAGGTAATACCTGCACAATGAACAACGCCAACGTAAAGACCATTAACCTCAATCATGGTAGCAGTGGTTCAACGGCACACAGCTTCACTTGCCCTGAGAACACAGTTAAAGAAATTAATGGTGCCTATTCTCCTTTGAATGATGCACATTACTTTGGCAATGTTGTTTTCAATATGTATAACGACTGGCTGGGTACTGCGCCATTAACCTTCCAGCTTAAAATGCGTGTTCATTACGGTAATAACTATGAAAATGCGTTCTGGGATGGCAGTGCAATGACATTTGGTGATGGACTGAATCGCTTCTACCCTTTGGTCAGTCTGGATGTGTCTGCGCACGAAGTCAGCCATGGTTTCACCGAGCAAAATTCAGGACTGGTTTATCGCTATAAATCAGGTGGCCTGAATGAGGCTTTTTCTGACATGGCAGGTGAAGCCGCTGAGTTTTATATGAAAGGCAGCAATGACTGGATGGTTGGAGAGGAGATCTTTAAATCTACCGGTGCGCTGCGCTATATGGACGATCCGACTAAAGACGGTAACTCTATAGGCCACCAGTCAGACTATACCTCCAGTATGGACGTACACCACAGCTCGGGTGTGTTTAATAAGGCGTTTTATACGCTGGCAAACAAAGCTGGCTGGGACACCAAAAAAGCATTCATTGTTATGGCAAAAGCAAATCAGCTCTACTGGACTGCGAGTACTGATTGGGACACTGCCGGTAATGGTGTAATGGATGCGGCCTGCGATCTTGGCTACAACCATGATGACGTCAAAGATGCGTTAGCGATTGTGGGTGTCACTTCACAGCTGAGCCCTGGCAGCTCTTGCGGTACAACTGAGCCACCACAGGATGAGCTATTGACCAATGGGGTTGCCCGTACCGGGATCAGTGGCGCATCTAAAGCTCAAAGCTTCTTCCGTCTGGAAGTGCCTGCTGATGCCACCAATCTTTCCTTTGTTACCACTGGTGGTTCAGGCGATGCAGATCTGTACGTTAAATTCGGTAGTCGGCCTTCATTGCAAACATTCGATTGTAAGAGCACGTCATCAAGCAGCAACGAAACCTGTAATATCAGTGCGGTTCAGGCTGGTACTTATTACGTGATGGTCGAAGCCTGGAATGCAATCTCGGGTGTTTCACTCACAGGCTCCTACACTAGTGGCGGGTCTGGTACGCCGCCGATTGACCGTACCGAGACGAATGTCAACGTAGGTTCAGGACAGTGGACGAGATTCACTCAAGAACTGGCCGCTGGCTACTCTAACCTTACTGTCACGATCAACGGGGGCAGTGGTGATGCAGATTTATATGTGAGATACGGCAGTGAATCGACCTTGTCTACCTATGATTGTCGGCCGTACCGCAATGGCAACACCGAAAGCTGTACCTTTGACAACCCTCAAGCTGGCACCTGGCACATTGATTTGCGTGGCTACTCAGCTGCGAGTGATGTCACGGTGAATATTAAAGCTAACTAGTCGCAGAAGAGGGGAGCATATTGCTCCCTTTTTTAATGTTCATTAATCTATTTCACAAAGAGGTGTTGCGATGACAACTCAACGATCCGTTCGTATCCTGAGCCTGGTTTTGGCTGCGAACTTTACACTCTTATCTCAGGGCGCTGCGTTTGCAAATATGCCGTCTGACGCAGAGAACCCCTGGATAACCATAGACACAATGGCAGGCCAGCATTATCAATTACAAAACCTGCTGACAGGCAGGCACATCGAAGCAGAAGCCAGTACCGTACCTGGTATTAGTATCGCTCAGATCAATGATATTGAGCACGGCGAGCTGAGTCATTTTATGCATGAAAACTATCACCGTTGTGGCGGATTTGTCGCACATGCTTCCAAATATGAAGCCCAGCAGTATCTTGCCGACCTGCAAGGCGCGCTCAATAGCCAGCCATTGCAGGCCTACACGATTGATAATCCGGCGATGGTAAATGCCATGATAGCTGAGGTGAGCACGTCGAGTTTGGACAGCACAGTCACCAATCTGACCTCGTTTCACAATCGCTATTACACCCAGCAAACGGGCGTCGACGCTGCGCAATGGATAAAGCAGAACTGGCAGACGATTGCGCAGTCACGCAGCGATATTAGTGTTGATTATTATACGCACAGCTGGTCACAGTCATCTGTTGTGGCAACGATTAGTGGTGCTGAAAATGCAAACGAAATTGTGATTATTGGTGGTCACCTGGACTCAATCAATCAGTCCAGCCCTTCGGCAGGTCGAGCACCGGGCGCCGACGATAATGCATCTGGTATTGCAGTGTTAACTGAAGCACTTAAAGCGCTTGTCGCTTCTGGCTATAAGCCCCAAAGGACTATTCAAATCATGGGCTTTGCCGCGGAAGAAGTAGGCTTAAGGGGCTCCAAAGCGATTGCACAGGACTATAAGTCTCAGGGAAAAAATGTGGTTGGCATGGTGCAGTTTGATATGACCGGAAATAATGGTAGCAGCCAGGACATTGTCATGATGACGGACTATACCAACAGCGGCCAGAATCAGTTTTTGGCGCAGCTGCTTGACGCTTATTTACCAACCTTAAGCTACGGCTACGATCAGTGTGGATATGGATGTTCAGATCATGCCTCCTGGTTTGCGCAAGGGTTTGCAGCGTCAATGCCATTTGAGTCACGTATGTCAGAGCTAAACCGCAAGATACACACAATCAATGATACGGCTTTTGACGCCACCCATGCGAGCAAGTTTGCCAAACTGGCCGTGGCCTATTTGGCTGAAATGGGTAAGAATGCTGGTGATTTACCCCCTCCGGATCCAGGTAAACTACAAAATGGTGTGCCAAAAACGGGGATCAGTGGCGCCGCTAAGTCTCAGCACGACTTTTCACTTGAGGTGCCAGCTGGCAGCAGTAACCTGGTGTTTAAAACTTCAGGTGGTTCCGGCGACGCCGACCTCTACGTGAAATATGGTTCAAAGCCGACACTGCAAAGCTTTGACTGCAAGAGCACAACCTCCAGCAGCAATGAAACTTGCAGCATGAGTTCGGCTAACGAAGGCACCTATTATGTGATGGTGGAAGCCTGGAACGAAATACAAAATGTCACGCTTGTTGGTGAATATCAGCAAGGGGGCAGTACGCCGACACCTATTAATCGTACAGAGCGTAATTTGTCCGTTGGGCAAGGCCAGTGGATCAACTATACGCAGCAATTGGGCAGTGGATATCAATCTCTGACTGTGACCTTGTCCGGCGGGGTGGGGGATGGCGATTTGTATGTCAAATTTGGCTCGCAGGTGGGTGACAATAGTTATGATTGTCGACCCTACAAAAACGGCAATTCAGAAACCTGTACGTTTAATACGCCAAATACAGGTACCTGGTACATTGGGGTTAGGGGTTATCAAAGTGCCAGCGGCATGACGTTGTCGATATCGGCACAATAAAGCGATTTTCCATACTCTGTACTTATTTTACTGGCATAATAGACACCGAGTGTTAAATCCAGGTAAAAAATATAAAGAATGGATAATTTAAAAAAATCAAAACTCTGGACCGATCGGCTGTGTCTGCTGCTCGGTCCCGCTTTTATGTTGCTGACCTGTTTTACAGCCCCGCCTGAGGGGATGAGTGTCGAAGCATGGCGTACAGCCGGACTGGCTGTTTGGCTGGGAATATGGTGGGTGAGTGAAGTGGTACCAATTCCTGCTACTTCTCTGGTACCGCTGATCGTAGTGCCGTTGGCGGGTATTAATGACATTAAGTCTGCTTCTGGTTTGTATGCACACCCCCTTATATTCTTGTTTCTGGGTGGATTTTTGATTTCGATTGCCATGGAAAGGTGGCAGTTACATAAACGAATCGCACTGCATACTATGTTGCGAAGCGGTAATAACCCCAAAATGCAAATTCTGGCGATGATGTTGGTGAGTGGCTTTTTATCTATGTGGATCAATAACACAGCCACTACACTTATGATGTTGCCCATTGCACTGTCTGTTATACATGTTTTAAAGGATAATCAGTCTCAGGACAATAATTATGGTATTGCACTGTTACTGGCCATTGCCTATAGCGCGAGTCTGGGTGGCGTGGGTACTATAATAGGCACGGCACCCAATGCATTGATGGTTGCTTACCTGTGGGAAAACTATCAGATTAAGATTGGCTTCGCGCAGTGGATGGTTATGGCGGTACCTTTCACATTTGGAATGATCTTGCTTTGCTGGTTGTGGTTGACCCGTTTTGCATTCAAAGTTCAAAATAGCAACAAGGACACCGATTTGACTCAGATATTCACCAAACAACTCGGTGAACTGGGACGTATGAGTCTGGCAGAGAAAAACGTGCTATTGGTATTTATCTTTGCGGCCGTGAGCTGGATCACCCGACCTTATCTGGCCAGTTTGACGGGCCTGGATATCACGGATACCGGTATTGCTATGGCTGCTGCGTTACTGCTATTTGTATTACCGGCAAAAGGCGGCAGCGACACGCGTCTGATGGACTGGCAGGCGGCGCAACAGGTTCCCTGGGGAATATTATTGCTATTTGGGGGCGGGTTAACGCTGGCGTCTCAAATCAAAGGCTCCGGGTTGGCGGAATATATTGCCAATATGTTGGCGGGCGCGAGTGCCATTCCTCTAATCCTTGGGGTGCTGGCGGTGGCTGCTCTGATTACCTTTTTAACCGAACTGACCAGCAATACGGCGACGGCGGCAGGCTTTTTACCTCTGCTTGGTCCTGTTGCTGAACAAGTTGCTGGTACCCCGCTAATTTGGGTGATTCCTGCTGCGATGGCAGCAAGCTGCGCGTTTATGATGCCAGTGGCAACTCCGCCTAATGCCATTGTGTTTGGCTCAGGGGAAATCAAGATTCGCGATATGATCAAGGCTGGATTTGTTATGAACCTGTTCGCGATTGTGGTCATCACAACGCTTACTATGGTGGTAGGCAGCAGAGTATTCGGCTACTAAGGAATCCCAAAGAACAGAGAGCTTAAAAGACAAGCCGCTATGGCGGCTTGTTTTTGGGCTTGATTAGATGACGCGCGATTAATCTTCAGTGATCTGCGACCCTGCGATATAAGTTCCAGCCTGAATTTTATGATAAATACTGTCGGCGATTTCCTGGGCATCTTCTCGTTGTGAGCGAGACATGCTCTTTTCATCAAGTCTGCGACTTGTCGCCGCCGGGCGGTAACCGTTATATTCTGCCAGTGTGTTCCAAATGTATGAACGTTGTATGTTTTTCTCGCCACCAAGGCCCTGATAGTAAAGCAGGGCAAGATTAAACATCGCCAGGGTATAGTTGTTCGCGGCAGCCCGTTCATACCAGAATTTTGCCTCGTTGTAGTCCTGTGTGACACCATCCCCATTGGCATGCATGACGCCAAGATTAAACTGTGCCGCGGGCATATTCTTTCTGGCCGCGGCATTAAACAGATCAACCGCTTTTTGTTTATCAAGTTTAACGCCCTGGCCCTGGTCGTACATTACAGCCAGTGAAAACATGGCATCGGCACTGCCAAGTTTTACAGCTTGTTGCATAAGTTCAGCGGCTTTTCGTGGGTTTCTGGGCACCCCGTATCCGCCTTCATACATTTTAGCTAACTCGTATATGCCAGGCGCAAACCCCATATCAGCCAGGTATCTGAACTCTTTGAGTGCAACATCAAATTGCCCGGCATTTGCCGCCGCTATGCCTTCCTCCAGCCCTGCCTTCGCAGCTGGGGCGGCCGCAAGCAAACCCGTAAGGGCCAGTGCGTAAGTAAGTTTATGCCACATGTGCGTTCTCCTTAATAACCTATGTTTTAAGTCACCAAACATAATACCAAATTAGCGCAAATAGATAGCCTGCTGACCTAACTAAATCAGACACTATTTGCCGCTATGGACATCCCAACATTGAACAATGCCTCACAATCGGTTCGATAGCTTTGTGCAACCTGACTACAACCGCTACATTTCATAATAACGATTTAGCAAATCGCCTGGCAGCAAATGCTGAGTATAGCAGTCTGGAGCTGAAACTGTTTTAGCGAGTGGTGGTACAAAGGAGCTAGTATAAGCGATTGAGGCATAATAAAAAAAGCCCTTTCGGGCTTTTCTGATACATATCAACCGTCACTGATATGAGCAATGTAGCAAGTAAATGAGTACGTTTACCAATGCTTCCTGTGAAAAAGGCATTGGCAGATCAACGTTTAATGAAGCCCTGAACGGAGAGTAAAGGTGTCTCGAGGTTCATTGAGAATGATTATCACTAATCTTTTTCAATAAGTCAATTGCAAATGATAACTAATTGCAATAGGTGCTTTTTATAACTTTTCGCGTCTGGGTGTCATCAAAGTATCTTTTCTTTTTCGTTTTATAGTCAGTATATTGAGATGAATGAAATTTGTTCAGGGAGCATGTTATGCAACAGCAATATACAGAATTGAAACGAAATGTCAGTCTTCTTGGTGAGTTACTGGGTACCACTATCGCTCACTCACAGGGGGCTGAGGTACTTGAAAAAGTTGAATTGATCCGACACCTGGCAAAGTCATCTCGCAGCGGTGATGTGCAGGCTAGAGAGACGCTGATAGAGACACTGCAATCTTTGCCTGATGAAGAACTATTACCCGTATGTCGCGCGTTTAGTCACTTCCTGAATCTTGCCAATGTTGCCGAACAGCAGCATACGATTTCAGACGCCGGTTGTCCTCAAGGGCCTTTTGATACATTGCAAACAACCTTGTCTGAGGTGACTGCGAAAGTAGCCAAAGGAGATACCGATCTTCAGACCGTGACCAGTGTTATAGAGAACTTGTCTATTGAATTGGTTTTAACTGCACACCCGACCGAAGTGACACGCCGTACTTTGATCAGTAAGCACGTTGAGCTCAGTGAGTGTTTATCAGAGCTGGCTGACTGTCAGGATAGCAGCTTATGTCGTAATGAAGTGATTTCTCGAATTGAACAACTGATCTGCCAGGCCTGGCACACTAATGAAATCAGAAACAAACGTCCGACCCCGCTTGAAGAAGCAAAATGGGGTTTTGCGGTCATTGAGAACAGCTTATGGGACGCCGTACCCAAGTTTACGCGGACCTTAACTCACCTGGCCGAAGGGCAACTCGGTATGAGTTTGCCTGAGGATTATGCCCCTGTAAGCTTGGCTTCGTGGATGGGAGGAGACAGAGATGGCAACCCCAACGTCACCGCAGAAGTCACTCAAAGTGTCCTCGACCACGGCCGTTGGATGGCGTTGGACTTGTACTACCTAGATCTGGATGTACTGAGTTCAGAATTATCAATGGCACCTGCAAATGAGGAGTTAAGAAAACTGACGGCAGACCATGCAGAGCCATATCGGGCGTTACTGAAGCAGTTGAAAGCTGATGTGAACGAAACAATATTGGCGCTGGAACATAAGATTAAATCGCTGCCCAGCTCACATCAGGACAAAATCCGTTCGACGGAGCAGCTTATGGCGCCGCTCGCAGTTTGTTATCGTTCTTTGACAGAGTGCGGTATGGAAGTGGTCGCAAATGGTATGTTGCTGGACGTGATGCACAGGCTCAGGTGCTTTGGGGTTCAGCTATGTAAACTGGATATTCGTCAGGATTCAGGAAGGCATTGTGACGTATTGTCTGAGGTGACGCGTTATCTGGGGATAGGAGATTATGCACAATGGTCGGAGCAGGACAAGCAGGCCTTTCTGCTTTCAGAGCTTTCTTCTCGACGTCCCTTGTTGCCTAAACACTGGCAGCCCAGTGAGGAGGTTCAGGAAGTGCTGGACACCTTCGCGGTGATAGCTAAGCAGGATAGAGCAGCGCTGGGTATTTACATTATTTCGATGGCCAGAGAAGCGTCAGATGTGTTGGCTGTGGAATTATTGCTTCAAGAAAGTGGCTGCCCGTTCAAACTGCCTGTGGCACCACTTTTCGAGACTCTGGATGACCTCAATCATGCACAGGAAGTGATGCAGCAACTGTTCGACTCGAGCTGGTACAAAGGGCATGTAGGACAGCAGCAGTACGTAATGATCGGCTATTCTGACTCTGCTAAAGATGCTGGCATGATGGCGGCGGGCTGGGCACAGTATCTGGCTATGGAGCAGCTTATTGATGTGGGAGAGAAATACCAGGTTGAGATGCATTTGTTTCACGGTCGGGGTGGCACAATAGGGCGTGGCGGCGCACCTGCTGCGCAGGCGTTACGTTCTCAGCCGCCGGGATCACTGAGTCATGGTTTGAGAGTGACAGAGCAAGGTGAAATGATCCGCTTTAAGTTTGGTCTTACTCCGGTCGCAATCCAAAGTCTGTCACTCTATGCCAGCGCCATTATTGAGAACAATTTGTATCCACCTCCGCAGCCCAAGTCGGATTGGCGCGATGCGATGGCGCTGCTGAGTGAACAGTCTTGCAACCAGTATCGCGACTTTGTCCGTGGTAATGCAGATTTTGTGTCTTATTTCAGAGCCGCAACACCCGAAATAGAGCTGGCAAAGTTGCCCTTGGGCTCGCGCCCTGCAAAACGTAAACCGCAGGGGGGCATAGAGAGCCTGCGCGCCATCCCCTGGATATTCGCCTGGAGTCAAAATCGTCTTATGCTGCCTGCTTGGCTTGGTGCCCTGGCTGGGATACAAAGTGTAGTGAAGGAGCATGGAGAGTCACTACTGGGTGAGATGAGTGAGCAATGGCCGTTTTTCAGAACGCGATTGGAGATGCTGGAAATGGTATTTTGTAAAACCGACTTATGGTTAAGCGAATATTATGATGCCCGACTAGTGCCCGCACCGCTTCAGCCTTTAGGTAAGTTACTTCGCAGTGAATTGAAAGAAGCCACGCAGTTTATCGAAAAGTATGCGCCCAAGGGCTCGTTACTATCAGCGCAGCCCTGGATCCGTGAGTCCATAGCGCTTCGTAACCCCTACACGGATCCGCTTAATGTATTACAGGTGGAGTTACTTAAACGTACCAGAGATAAGGCTAACCCAGAACTGGACAGCGCACTGATGATCACTATGATGGGCATTGCAGCAGGGATAAGAAATACGGGTTAATTTTTATTGATGCAATAATGATTACATTCTGCAATAACAAAAACCAATCCTATAGGGTTGGTTTTTTAATTTTATCTAGTTTTTTATGGTTGTTTTGTTGACATCAATTCGTATTTAACTAGAATGCCCTGCTACCTTGTAAACGTACTTAACGCTAGTTTAAGCAATAGTCAGAGGCTGCAATGTCAACGCTTTCAACCAGTATTACCTATGATGAAACGACAACCTTAATCATGATGACCCTGAGAGGCAAAGCTGGGGTGGATGATGTTGTTAATGCTTACAAAGCGGCAAATAGTTATGCCTCAAAGCACCAAAGCAGTAAACTATTGGTGGATGTTTCTGAGCTTGAGCACAGGTTCGCTGCAATCGATGTTGTCAACGTCATGCCTAAGGTGGCGCATCATGTTAAAAACATGAAAATCGCCAGAGTGGTCGGTATTGAGGGATTTATGCACGATTTGTTCTTACAGAAAGTGCAGCGTTTTGGTATTAATGCAGAAAATTTTGAGTGCTTCAAAAGTGCGAAGGAATGGTTGAGTAAAAGCTAATTCGAGCGTAAACTGGTCTGCCATGAAACAAGCGCAAATAAGCGCTGCTCAGGCATTAGTCTGAGCGAATAATAATGATATATGGTAGACACTGACAACAAGTTAAATCCTTCCGTACTGGAAGTGTGCAAATCCGCCAATGGAGTACTAACTCCCGATATTCAAAACCACATCAAGTCCCTTCTCGGATGCGATAACACGCAATTAGGGCAAGCCCTGTTACCTTACGCTGCGAGCTTTGCTCAGGCGCCTATTTCATCTTTTCTTGTTGGCGCCGTTGCTTATGACAAATACACTGAGTGCTATTTCTTGGGGGCCAACCTTGAGTTTTCACACCAAGCGCTCTCTTTGGTTGTTCACGCTGAACAGGCCGCGATTAATAATGCCTGGCTAAATGGTGCTAAGGAAATCACTCGAATAGACATTACGGCTGCGCCATGCGGGTATTGTCGCCAGTTTATGAATGAGCTGAAAAATGCAAAACAGCTTAAAATCACCTTACCAACAGGAGAAACGACGTTGTCACAATTGCTTCCCGGTGATTTTGGCCCTACGGATCTGGGTAATCAGGAAGCGCTGTTTGGCAGTACATCAATCGATATACAGAACCATGATGGTCTGTCCGGTGAGTTAATCAGACATTTAAGTCAAGTCTATGCGCCTTATACAAAAAATGTGGCAGCGGCTGAGTTGGTGACGACGAACGGTAAGCGATTTTATGGGCGTTATATAGAAAATGCAGCGTACAGTCCAAGTTTATCGCCAATGCAGAGTGCACTTAGTCAGTTGGCAATGAGTGGTGAAATACTGGCAGAGGCAAAGCTGGAGCGAGCCACTTTGGTAGAAACCAAAGGAAGAGAAAACCAAAGGGCAGTAACAGAGGCCGTGATAAGCAGTTTTAACGACGCGCTAGAACTGCAGTATCATGTAATCGAAATAAAGTAGGCAGATGCCTACTTTGTTTTTTCTAGTACGATTTCGGCTGCTTTGATAACAACAGCAACCGCGTTTTTCTCTACCAGTTTATGGTCAACATTTGGGATCTCCTGGCGTGTACGATTTACCAGTACGCCGGCTACACAGGCTGCTTTTAGTCCCAAAGCGGCACACATGGTAAAGAGCGTCGCTGACTCCATTTCATAGTTCATTACATTGAGCTTTTGCCACTCTTCACACGAGCCCTGGAACGCCTTTGGAACGTATCCGGAGAAGGTATCATAGCGTTCCTGACCCGGATAGAATGTATCACTCGAAGCAGTGATACCAGTATGATAGGTCACACCCAGCTGTTCACAGGCTTCAACCATGGCTGACGTGCTGTGGAAATCAGACACTGCAGGGTAGGCAAGTGGTGCAAAATGTTGACTGGCACCATCAAGGCGTACAGAGGCGGTGCTAACCAGAATATCACCTTCATTGATATGCGGCTGAATAGCGCCAGTGGTACCTATGCGTAAAAAGGTATTGATGCCAAGTTGGGCGAGTTCTTCAACCGCAATTGACGTTGATGGTCCACCGATACCAGTCGAGCAAATCACAATAGATTGGCCGTTAATATCGCCAAGATATACGTGAAATTCGCGTGTCTGAGCCAAACATTTGGGATTGTCCAGTTGTTCCGCGATCCGCTCTGAACGTTTTGGGTCGCCAGGAACGATAGCCAGTGTTGCACCGTTTAGATCTGCTTTCGAAAGACCCAGGTGAAATACCTTTTCCATAAATAAACCTTGTGTAGTTCTAAAGCCCAATGGTCAATTTTACCTGCAATTAAGTACAGGACGAATGTCCTTATCCTGGCCTTTGAGCGTTACAATTGTGTCGTTTAGTGACATCACCCTATGAGCCCGGGGTTATACATATATTTCACGTTTAACCTTAGATGAAACAAAGAGTTGTTTATCCTGCTTTGACATAGGGCATCTGCATTCCTGTGCCAACCTGTAAACAAAGCGCTAATTGAAATTAACCGAATGCTTGCAACATTGTCGACTGTCTTCTAAACCTTAATAAGGAGAAAGCAAATGGGGAATACCTACTATGCCTGCAACACAATCGATAGACAAGCACAACGAGTTTGCCCGCTGTTTTGAAAGCAACAAGCTAAGCCCATTTGTGGCGTTTCATTGGCTCGCACTTGCCTTTAAAGACATTGCCCGAGCACCTTTGCTCAGTTTAATTTACGGACTGGTTTTTACAACAATTCCTGCCGCTATTATGTGGCTTGCGTTTGAAGTAGAAACACACCTTGTGATTTTGCCTGCGGCTGTTGCATTTGCGTTGATAGGTCCTGCATTTGCCGCCGGGCTGTATGATGTCGCCTGGGAGCTTGAAAAAGGCCATAAGCCAACTCTGAGTCATAGCCTTAAAAGTATGTTCAGAAACCCGGCCGGAGAATGGGGCTTTGCGATTCTACTTATGGTCATTATGATCGTCTGGATGCGTCTTGCTGCATTGATCCACGCATTATACCCAAATGTGCCAAACCCCAACTTTGAGCAGCTTTCGGCCTTTCTGGGACTGGGGACTCTGGTAGGTGGTATTCTCGTGGTGACGGTGTTTGCGATTTCGGCGTTTACACCGCAAATAATGATGGAACGACGTGTAGATATAATGACGGCGGTAGTGTCATCCATTCATGCTGTGAGGTCTAATGCCGCGGCGATGATAGTGTGGGGCGCAACTATAGGTGTATTGGTGATAGTGGGCTTCCTGACTGGTACGGCTGGCTTTATCGTCATTATGCCGCTGCTGGCCTATGCAAGTTGGCACGGATACATTGCGACAATCAAAACCAAAAAACCAAGAAAATACGAATAAGCAAACACTTAGCCTGCATATTCAACCGCTCTGGCTGCTATCAACGATGTCAGAGCGGTTGACTTATCTCTCAGCCATGTTATACCGACTCCAGTACAATTTATATAATCGTTTTAAAGTCCACTTGATATCCGTAACTAATTGAAAAATAAAGGATGGCCTGGTTCTTTTGTGAAAGGTTCTTGACGCCTTTCACTAACCGAGCATACAGACTCTGTTAATTTGACAATTATTCTTTGAGTAACGGTGTGGCATGTTTATGCAGTTGACTGAGGAGGTCTCAATGAGTGATAGCAAGATAAAATTTCATCAGAAAATAGAAAACTGTTTATGTCCGCCAGGCGACGGGGTGTTTACTGTCAACACAGCGAAAGAAAGAAAAGCGGCGTTACGCGAGAAACTGTATGGACAGACAGAAAACATTGAGCCCCTTTGGAAAGCGTCACTGAATACATTGTCTGATAGTGAGTTCAAGGCTGCTATTTTGGGGATCAGCTCAGATTGTGGCGGTGGTATCTTAAGAGGCGCCAACTGGGGACCCTTATTTCTTCGTTCCACACTGCTGGCACAGCAACCTCAAGTTAGCGCGTTTGATTTGGGTGATGTACGGGTTATACCTCACTTGTTACATGATAAATACCTTAATGAGGGGACCATTAGTAACTGTCAGAAAGCCTTATATCAGGACGAAAACAGTGAGTACCATGTGTCTCCGCTTTCTATCACTGAAGATGTGTGCGATGGCTTCTATGCACATTATCCTGAAAAAGGGATTTTCGGTATCGGTGGTGATCATTCCATCAGTTACCCGCTTACCAAGGCGTATCTTAAGGCTAAACGAGAGCAGGGTAAGCGCACGGCTATCATTCACTTTGACGCTCATACTGATTTGCTGGTTGAGCGATTAGGTATTGACCTGTGCTTTGGTTCCTGGTGTACACATATTCTGGAATTTCTTCCTGCACCGCACCACCTTATTCAGTTTGGGATCCGTTCAAGTGGTAAGAGTAAAGCGCACTGGGAGTCTACATTTGGCGTCAAGCAACATTGGGCCCATGAGATCCGTGAGCAAGGCGCAAGTGCAATCGTAGAGCAGGTGATCAAGCAGCTTAAAGAAGATAAAGTCGATGAGCTGTATGTCAGCTTTGATATTGATGCGCTTGACGAAGAGTTTGCTGCGGCAACCGGTACGCCTGAATCTGGCGGCATGACACCCGATGAGGCAATGATCATTCTGACGGCCCTAAGTAAAGAGTTTCCGATCACGGGTGCTGATATGATGGAGATAGCACCATTTACAGATAGCTCTCTTGCTGGCTCGTCGAGTTCAGAAACCACGCTTCGTGAAGGGGCAAAATTGTCCGCTTTTCTGATTGATGCCATCAATAAAAGCTAATTAAACAGTGAAAGAGGGCTTTGGCCTTCTTTCATCTTGCCATCATCAGCGCTAACCATTCAAATTAAAATTTAACCGCTAACTCTATTCACAGTATCCGAATATTTTCCTATATTAAAATTTGTAGGTTAAAAAAACCAAAGGAGCGATACTTGGTACGCTGGCTAATTTACCCGTGGTTAATACTAGGGAGTATTGGAACACACGCTTATACACTGACTCTGGTTACTGAAAACTTCGCGCATTTTCAGTATATAAATGGAGAGGGTGAGTTAGTTGGTCATGCTGCGGATAAAGTTGTTAAAGTGTTAAATGAGGCAAATGTTGATTATCAACTCTCAGTGGACAACTGGAGCATCTCTTATAATAGTGCAAAGCGGGACCCAAACACTTGTATTTTCTCTATTGCCAAAAGCAAGCACAGGGACGCGTTATTTTCATGGGTGTTCCCCATTGGCGGATTTACAACCTCATTTTACGCCCTAAAGACGGCAAACATTCGTATCGAAGACTTGGAGCAAGCTAGACAGTATAAAATAGCTGTCATCCGAGATAACTTCAGTCATCAATACCTCAAGAGCCACGGCTTTTCAGAAGGTCAGCAGCTATTGCTAATTCAATCATTTGATAAGATATTTCAGTTACTTGCTACACGTCGAGATATTGTCGATTTAGTGATTTTGAGTGACGCTCAGTTTGAACACAAGAGCAAGAGCGAGCCTATGAGCAGTGAACTTGAACGTGTAATGACGCTCAATCAGATGAATACCGGACTCTATTTCGCCTGCAATAAGAAAGTACCCCAAAGTGTTATTAAACGCATTAAGGCTGCCTATGATCGCTTGTACTAGGGCTTCTTAATCTCCGGCCAACTAAAGCCATGAAAAGTATCTATATAGAGCGCCTCTACTTTCTCTCTTGCCCATGGCGTCTTACGGAGAAACTTCAGGCTCGATTTCACCGACGGGTCCTTTTTGAAGCAATTGATATTTACTGCTTCAGACATTGCTTCCCAGCCGAGTTGTTCAACCAGCCGTTCAACAATATCCTGAAGCTTGACGCCATGTAATGGGTTATTGGGTTGTGATTCGCTCATACTGCATTATTCGTTGTTTCAAAGCGCCTAGTGTACCCTGATTTTACCTTTCATTTCTACTCTGATGGGTTCTCCGTTCTCATCAAGTTTGAGCCACATTAGCGGACTTTGTGGTTGGTTTGTATAGCGGTGGCTGCAGACATAGAGTTGATCAACCTGTTTGATGATTGCGCCCTGTGTATATCTGAGATCCTGATACCAACACACAGGCTGTAGTTGTTCTAAATACAGGTTTGTCTCGTCACCAACGGCAAGCCCTTTGAGTGGAATCAAAGAAAATGTAAATAAAAAGAAAACTGACCGATTTTTCATGGCATAACTCCCAGTTCAAGCTAAATTTAAGTTGGTAAGCTAATGTACTATATACCTTAGCTATTGGTAACGTGCCGGCAAGCAACTTGTTGCTGTCAGGCCAAGATAATATATGCAGAAGTTGGGCCTATAATTAGGTCTCAGGAGGGATTATGGCATTTGATGAAAAACTAATGGCTGAGCTGGAACTACTGGTGAAGTTTCCACGTAGTAGTTTGCACCAGGGGATAAAAATACACAAAAATGCAGATCAAGGTATTCTGGCTGCTGCCGAACGCTTGTATGCGAAAGGGGTTATCGATCAGCCCGACGGAGGTTACCTGACCGACCTGGGACATGATTTGTTAACGCATTTGGATCAGGTACACAGCGCCCTTAAGTAGGGTGTGCGAAAAGGAGCGCGATATGCTAGCGCTCCTGTTCGCTGAGTTACTGAGGTGCGTCAGGTTGATTTTCTGGTGCAGCCTGTATGAATGCAGAGAGCGTATTACAGTGTTCGTAGATACGGGCAATTTTCGGGAAATCACTCATATCAACGTTGAAGCGCAGCGCATTGTAAACCTGTGGTACTAAACAAACGTCAGCCAGTGTCGGCGTATCACCAAAGCAAAATGCGTCATCGCCTAGCATAACCTCCAGCTTTTTAAAGCCTTCAATTACCCAGTGCTGATACCAGGTATTTTTTTGTTCATCTGAAACCGATAACTCATTGCTCAGATACTTTAACACTCTCAGGTTATCAATTGGGTGAATATCGCAAGCAATAGCATAGCAAAAGTTACGCACCTGAGCTTTTTGCCAGGCGTCATCAGGTAATAATGGCGCCGCATCAAAAGCGTCCTCAAGCCATTCAAGTATGGCCAAAGACTGTGCCAGCATACCTTGTTCAGTTTCAAGTGCAGGTAACAAACCTTGTGCATTTTTGCTCAGGTAATCAGCGCCTTGTTGCTCTGATTTCAGCAAGTTCACTGGAACAAGTTCATGATCCAATTGCTTCAGATTTAATGCGATACGAACACGATAGGCAGCGGAAGAACGAAAATAAGTATACAGTTTCATGTTTGATCCTTTAATTCACGACGATTACTCTGGTCCTAATAAGGAAACCAGAAGAGTATTTGGCTCAAATAAGAAACGCTGAGCAGGGGGATTCCGCTCAGCGTACTCAATTTTATACACAAAGGGTGATTAGGCACCTTGGTAATATTTCTTGATACCTTTCCAACAATCAAGGTAATTCGGTTGGCGTTCTTTCCCTTCTAATGCGTATTTAGTCGGTGAAATCACATAGCGTGACTCAAACATGAAGGCCAGTGTGTTTTCATAACGCTGTGGCTCAAGCTCTGCATTCGATGCTTTTTCAAAAACATCAGCTTCAGGGCCATGGGGAGACATGCAGTTGTGCAAGCTCATACCACCGGGAACAAAACCATGCTCTTTGGCATCGTATACGCCTTCAATCAGACCCATAAACTCACTCATGATGTTGCGGTGGTAGTATGGAGGACGGAAGGTATTTTCTGCCACCATCCAGCGAGGTGGGAAGATCACAAAGTCGACGTTTGCAACACCTGGTGTGCCCGATGGTGACGTCAGAACAGTAAAAATTGACGGATCTGGGTGGTCAAAACTCACTGTATTCATGACATTGAAGCGGGCAAGATCATACTTATATGGAGCACTGTTACCTGTCCAGGCGACAACATCAAGTGGCGAATGTCCGATATCACAACGGAACAGGTTACCATTGAATTTAGCAACGAGTTCAAAATCACCTTCCAGATCTTCGAACGCTGCTACCGGGTAAAGGAAGTCGCGCTCATTGGTATAGCCATTTGCACCAACAGGGCCACGTTCAGGCAAGATGTAAGGATTACCATAGTTTTCGCAGATATAACCCCTGACCTGTTCGCTTAGTAGCTCTACACGGAACTTAATACCGCGTGGGATCACTGCAATTTCGCCAGGCTTAATTGCCAGCTTGCCACATTCTGTGTGTAGTACCAGTTCACCCAGCTGAGGAACAAAAAGTAATTCGCCATCGGCGTTATAGAAATAACGGCCTTCCATAGAAGCGTTGGCAACGTATACATGGATACCGATGCCAGCCTGACCGTTGGCACTGCCGTTCGCAGCCATAGTGATTAAGCCATCGACAAAGTCAGTTTTCTCGGTCGGTACTTCGACCGGATTCCAGCGCAACATGGTTGGTGGAGTCGGTACTTCAGTGATTGGGGCTGTGCGCAGCAGACCGTTATCCATGGCCTGATAATCACCCTGAACAACTGACGGGCGAATACGGTAGAACCAGTTTCTGCGATTTTCAGCACGGGGGGCTGTGAAAGCTGTCGTGTTGTATTGCTCTGCGTAAAGGTCGTATTTTACTTTTTGCGGTGAAAACTGACCCACAGGCAGGGCGCCGGGTAGGGCTTCGGTTTCAAATTCATTACCAAAACCGCTCATATACTCGAATTCTGCACTCATTTTGCATAGACTCCGTTGATGTTTTTTGTAAAGATACTCTCATGTGAGAGTATTTTCAATCCTTGGCAGTTTTTAATGTGTAAACCTATGTATACGAAAATTCGCCAGATGTACCTGGAGCTTGATAATGGCGTTTGATATCAATGAATTTCTGCCGTACCGCATGGTTAGGCTGGCCAATGCTATGAGTGAAGCATTTTCTGAAGTGTATGAACAAGCCGGGCTGACTATACCCCAGTGGAGGGTGTTGGTGCATCTGGCTCAGCATCCGGGGGCAACAGCAAAGCAGTTGTGCGACCTGGCAAGTATGGACAAATCAACGGTGTCGAGAGCCATTAAGCAGTTGCAGCAACAGGGTATGCTGGTTGCCCAGCAAAGTGAGACGGATAAACGCGCCACCGAAATGACGTTAACAGAGCAGGGCACGGTATTGTATGAAACGCTGACACCTGAAGCGCTGGTTTGGGAAAGTAAACTCTTAAGCGAGTTAAACCCGGATGAAAAACAAGCTTTATTGGTGACAATGAAAAAGCTAGAAGGGCATTTTCTTTGATAATGTAGCAAGTAGCCAGATTAAGTAGCTCAACCTTATCGTCTGATTAATCATAACAAAAAAAGGTCAACCGAAGTTGACCTTTAGAGATTATCTAATTACGTGTTATAGATATTAGAAATCGTATTTAACACCTACACGGATTTCCCAAAGTGAAGGACGAACTTCAAAATCAGTACCGCTTGGGTCATTAAATTTAACGAACTCGTAGCGACCAGCCTCTGTAATACGTGCAGTAACTGCATTTTGCATCTCACTACCTGTTTCCATTACGCCCCAGTCGTCGTTCAACAAGTTACCCAGGTTCTTGATTGTGAAGAACGCAGAACCTTTATGACCATCTGCAAAGCCTGCAAATTCCTGCTCAACTTTCAGGTCAAAAGTAACCCACCATTCACCGTCTTGAGAGTTACGGTCAAGGACTTGACCGCGAGCAAGACCTTCACGCTCAACCCAAGCATCAAATGCCGCTTTATCGAAGTCAGCACCGTATTGAACAGCATTGTCTTCAATGTTTGGTACGTACAATAGGTCACGTTCAGTATCAGCGAATCCAAACATACCAGTGTTGTCGAACGTGTAAGAGTAAGGGTTAGTTACGCTTGCCTGACCAAATAGGTTGAACTTAGTCTCGTAGCCGTCGATGAACTCATGCTTGTATGACAGTGACAGAGTTGCACGGTGTGGAACTTCATAGTTAGAAGTCGACAGGTTAGGTGCCTCTGGGTTTGCCGTTGCAAAGAAGTGGTAGTTCGAGAACGCCACTGAGCTTGTCATTGGGTGCACGTCTTTAGAGACAGTGTAAGCATATGACATTGCCAGATCGATGCCGTTGTCAAATGACTTGTTCATACCGAACGACAGGATGTGTGAATATGCGTCTTCACCTTTTACATTAGTAAGTAAGAAATCTGAATTTCTTGGGTGCAGATCGTCTGAGTAGATTGGACGACCATCTGGTGCAGTACCAGCGCGAACTAAGGCTAAGTTTCTGACGATAGCCGAGTTTTGCTTGTGAGTGTATAGGTAATCAACGGTGAAAACGTAGTCTTCTTCTGTAACATACGTTGCACCTAGTGAGTATTTCCACTCTGATGGGATTTCAAAATCAGCATCTGTTACGTTGGTGCTTGCATCAGCAGTACCACTGCCTACAGCATCATACAGGTCTTTAGGGATAGCATAACCTGCTTTGCCATTATCTACGAATGTAACCGCATCCGGACCAAGTAACTGCATGTTCTTTTGGTTGATCTGGATGTTACGGATACCATCGTTAGAGTAGCTGTTTGAGATCCAAACGTTCGGGTTACCACCTGAGTACAAGCCAATACCACCACGCAGCTCAAGCTGGTCGTTGTAGACCCAGTTGAAGCCTAAACGTGGTTGCAGTAGTGATACGCCGTCAAGGTTTTGCTGGTTAGAGTGAAGACCTTGGAAACGTCCTGCTGGCTCTGTTCCACCTGCTACGTAATCTGGGTTGTAGAAGTTCTTATTCAGAGTAGGAACATCGCTACTGGTGTACCAGTCATAACGAAGACCTGCTGTGATTGAGATTTCGTAATCTTCCAGATCAAATTTATCTTGTACATATAGGGTGTTAAGCGCGTACTTGAACTCACCTGCAGCATCGATTGGGTTATGGCTACTTGCGTTACCATAGTAAACGCGAGCTACACCATTACGGAAATCTTCAATACCACCGAAGAAACGATGCTCACCTTCGTTGTGCTGTACGAACATGTTGAAGACATCCAGCTCTTCCATTTCGTAGCCGAAGCTAATCTCATGTGCGTCAAGGTAGTATGTACCAGCCAGTTTAAGAGACAGGTTGTCATACTTTAGCTTGTTAGCCTGACGAGAGTCGTCCGGACCAATGTAAACAGTTACGTCGTCAGTATAGATTTGCATTTCACCGAAGCCAGATGCAGCGTCCAGAGAGTTCTGACGGTTATCAAGCTTAGAGTAGCCAACACGTACTTCAGTTGAGAAATCGTCGGTCCAGTCAGAGTATACAGTTGCAACGTAAGAATTTAGTTCTGCGCCACGCTCGTAGAAGTGGTTTGACAGAGACATACGGTCTGAGCTTGAGTCAGACTGGCTCAGAGAGAAACCGTCGTTGTAGTTGTATACGAACGAAGCACGGTGCATTTCGTTGATGTTCCAATCCAGCTTAATCAGGATTTTCTCATCTTCTACAGGCATGCTTGGGATCATTGAACCCGGATCATATTCATACAAAGATTTAGAGATACCGATGATTTCGTTGATTTCGTCTAACGTGATTTTCCCATTGGCAAATGGTGTATATTCAAAAACCTGAGAGCCTTCCAGCTTTTCGTAGCTGGTGAAAAGGAAAAGCGTATCTTCAATCAATGGCATACCGACGTTGAAGCCATAACGCTTCTCATCATAGTCGCCCAGATCTTGCTTAGCACCTTCGATTTTATCACCAGAAAGTGAATCGCTGGTGTAGTCAAAGAAAACGCCGCCATGGATTTCGTTGGTACCAGACTTGGTTACGGCATTGATGTTACACGAAGTAAAGCCGCCGTACTGTACGTCAAACGGTGCTAACTCAACTGCTACTTGTGCAATAGTATCGAAAGAGAAAGGCATGCGTTCAGTTGGGTAACCGTTGCTGTTCAGACCAAAGTTGTCGTTCATACGAACGCCATCTACGGTCAGGCTGTTGAATCTTGGGTTACCACCAGCACACTGGATAGCGCCTGAGTTAGACTCGTCAACAAAAATACGAGGGTCTGTACGTACAATGTCTTTCAGGTCGCGGTTGATTGCTGGCTTTTCTTGCAAATCAGCTAAAGAGAAGTTAGTTGCCGGACCTGTACCACCAGAGTTCATGGTAATTGGACGACCAGTTACAACGATTTGCTCCATTTGGCTTTTAGACTGTAGCTGAACCGTAACAGGGTAAGTTTTACCCAGACTCAGGTATACATCTTCTACCATAGTGTCTTCGAAACTATCAGAGTCAACGATAATCTGGTAAGGACCACCAACGCGCAGGCCTTTCGCTGAGAATGAACCGTTTTCACCAACTGTTGTTGTTTTCACAGAGCCAGAAGGCGTGTGAATAATGGTGATTTTGGTGCCAACTGCCGGGTTTCCATTTGGACCGGTGATTTGACCTTTTACCGCAGAAGCAGTGTCATTCGCATAAGCAGCGCCACTTGCACCGACACATGCAGCGATTGCAAGTGAGAGAGCCGTTTTGCGTAGTTGCGTTTTCATTATGTTGTTTCCCGTGTTATAGGTTTATTAAATAATAATCGTCAAGGTTCACTTGGCTGCTTTTAACGCAGTTTCAAGCGGTCTTGAATTTTTGTCAAAAATTTGGTTTAGCAATCCTGCCAGTCTAATCCCTCCTTGAAGAAGGCGAGACTTTACAACCGGGGTGTACCTATGAATATACGCCCAGCTGATGTCAGTTTCATTGCTATTATAAATATTTTCAGCTATTTGATTCGATTCTACCAGCCAGTCGGCGGGGCGACTGTTGAGCATTTGCGCTATTTTCTTTTTATCGCGTGTTGCAATAAAGTCGCTCAATTCCCGGTAAGAAAGCGCTTGATGTTCAATCAGTTTAGTATCAAAAACGGAGTGTAGGTTTGTTTCCTCACTAAAAAAGGTCACTTTAATGAGGTTACCACCGCGATCTTCACTACGGCCGGCATGGAATGGCTGATGTGCGTCCCCGACTAAATGAACCAGGAACTTTAGCGCGAATTGCTTGTCTTCTAAAGAGGACTTTGTGTTTTCAAGTGTAGCAACAGAGTAGTTGATGCCGTCTAATATGTGTTTCACGTCGTGTTTATGTTCTACCGACGGATCGTCATATTGCGTCATACGGCTTGGATCTTTAATATTTATATAGTGCCACTTACCAGACTGCTTTTTCCAAAAAGTTTCTGAGCTCGAGCGCATTTCATCCGCCCAGGTAGAAACCTCAGCAAGTGAATCTTCTGCTAGCAGGGCTTTTACTGCTTTTTCGGTCGCTGGGGTAAGGTGTTGCTGAGCTAATTCACCCACGACTCTATGACCATTCATACCCCAAGACAAAGCACTGGTGCTGAAAATTACAGTAGATAACACCAGAGACTGTATAGAAGCTCGTAACATCAAAAATTCTCGTTACCCAAAACGGGTATTGTTTACACCTTTGGAATGCGGCCAATTGTCCGGATTTTTTCGCAAAAGAAAAGGACTCAATGGGATTCATAATTTCTTGTTAATAAAGCAGCTAAAACAAGTGTTTATGTCTTTTTGGTAAGTTTACCTATTGCAATAAGTAATAAAAATTGATCTAATATAGGGGCGCGCAACTTAAGAAATACGAAGTTTTGAAAAATAATCACTCTCTAAGCAATAAAACAACTATTGTTACAGTTTTGTTTCTCTCAGTCTGGTGCTGTTGGTTACTTGCCAGTAATCTCACGGGCAAGCCGGTAGGTGAGTTACCAAAACTGGTCGAAAGCAGTGTCTCCTGTGAGACCCGTTCAACGAGTAATAAAGCCGTTTTTAGGGTGCATGTTCCGGTGGAGCCTCTGGCCCGAAAGTTAGCCCCCGCTTTGTGCCAGGACGAAGTGATAGCAAAGCAATATGGTCGGGTAAAGGTTCGCTACAGTGGTGAACTGGCAGAACAAATTGACTACATTGCCAAGGGGCTTGCTGATCTGACTTTATCAAAAGATAACGTGATGGCGGCACTAAAAGCGCAGTCTACTTATAATTATATGCCAGTCGTTGGCTATCCTACCTATACTGCATTTTTTATTTCAAACCGAGAAAAGCCAAGGTTAGAGAAAGCGTACTTTCTGGATAAGAAAATTGGTTTGCTGGATTATCCAACCAGTCGCTCTGGTCATATCATTCCAAAACAAATGTTTAAACGACTCGATTTAGATATGCGCGTTTTGGATATCCAGTATGTAAGTTCTCACCAAGTGTTAAGAGAAAAGCTCTCAGCCGGTGAGCTAGACATTATAGCAACCTATTGGCAGGAAAGTGACGAGAGCAAGTTCTCTGCAAATTACATTACCCCTATCGGTGAAAATATCAGTGGTAGCCGCTGGTATGTAAAAATGGATGTTGATAATACTGACTTGGCATGCGCTTTACAGCGCCTGTTGCAGGACGTAGCTAAAAATAACGGTTCAAGCTATTTTGATAAACTGGATCTGTATTGGCAATGTAATGATCTACCTGTTTATTTTCTTGGAGAAATAGATGAGTCGTAAAACAGGTTTGCTGGCATTCTCGATTTATAGTGTCATTTTTTCGCTGGTATTTGTGTTTGCTCATGAGCGAGCAATCAGACACATAATTGAGCAAGACTTGGCGAGTATCAAGCTTCGTGTTGCTTTGGATAAAAATCGCCTTCCAATTGCAAACCCACAGCTTAATTATGCCGGTGATGCAGCCCGTGTTAAGGGATATATAGACACCCTGAATAAAAGGCTACAAAAAGAAATGAGCCGGGTTCGGGTCCTGAGCATCTCTGCAAAAGATGACCAGGCGAGCGATGAATTGATTCTGTTATCAGGCGCGGATGGTAATACCGCTATCCGCTATAAGGCAAACACGAACCACAACCGCTGGCTATATATACTACCTTTGGTAGTTGCCTTGTTAAACCTTTCTTTTTATAGGTCAGTTTCTCAAAAAAGGGAGCAGGCAAAGCGGCAATCGGCTACCACTATGGCTGCCAAACCTAAACCACAGCACCTGGTTATCGATTTGTATTCAAAGACACTATGCCTCAGTGGTGACAAGACTCGACAGGTTCAACTGGCCAATAAGCCACTGTGTTTTTACCTCGCACTTCTGGAGTTTTGTTTACACAACCCTGATGTATCACTCAATCAGAATAAAGAAGTGCCAGATGAATTACTGGACATCGCAGATAAATACTTCCATCGTCTGGTTGCATTGGGTCACACAATAAGAAAACGGCCTAATTTTTCAAACAGTCTTGAGAAAACTCTGAGTGAGATCCGTGCGGCACTGGATGAGCTGTTAACACACCAACCTGAGCTAAAAGCAAAGCTTTACCCGCCTAAAGCGCACGGGGAGGGGTCACGCTCAAAATTACACAGCTATGGATTGAAAGCGCAAAAGGCAGAGGATATTGAAGTGATTGGAAAGTAATAGAAGACGGGCGGAGGAAGATGCCGCCCGTGTGTGCTTTAAGCTAGTCTGATAATGTTGATAGCTTAATGGGGGAGTGGCGTTCAATAAAATCTCTCAAAACTTGTGCATCGGTACTATCGGTCGCTGTATATCCTGGTAAGTCAGTTAATACAGGGTAACCATCTCCACCAGCTGCGTTGTAGCTGTTAATGCTCATTCGATAAGTTTTATTTGGATCAACGAGCTCTCCTTGTATCTTCACATTTGTCAGCTTGCCATCGTGTATATCGAACTCGATACCATGATATTGCAAATAAGCACCTGAGTCTGGCGGAAACACGCTAACAACTGACATATAGTCGATGAGCTCCTGACCAGTCCAGTCTATGTAGGTGATCCGGTTTCGAAACGGGTGCACTGTCAAAATATCTTTGTAGCTGACTTCCCCGGCTTTTATACTGGCTCTTATCCCTCCGCCGCTGATGAGTCCGAAATCTGCACCTACGGCTGCCATTTGTGCTTTAATGACCAAATCGCCAAGGGGGCTTTGTCTGAAACGAACTGTGTCTCTGCGGCCATCTAAGAACGCATCGACTTCCCCAACGGCGCCCGCAATTTTGCTTTCTCCGGCCTTTTGATAAGGGGCTAAAAATGCTTTTAACTCCGGGTCATGTTCTATGTAATCATGTGCCCACTGACCCTGTTCATCTTTTAGGTTCACAGGGATCAATTCATAGCTTTCAAGCGTTTTCTCACTTCCAGATATTCTGAAAACCGCTTTGCCTACGTATTTGCCCCATTCATGAGCCTGCATAATCCAGATGCCGTTTTGCTGATCCGGCTTACATGCTTTGCCAGGAGCAAAGTCAGGATCTTCTTCGCCATTTTCATCTATGCAGATAGGCTCCTGAGAGTGACCTCCTATGATCATGTCCAGAGTACCGGCAGGCAAATTACGAGCCAGCGTGACATCTCCCGGTGCATTGATGCCATAGGCAGCGTCATGATAGTGACCCATATGCGTTACTGCGATTGTTACGTCTGGGTTATATTGTTGCCTGATACGTTGTAATAGTTGAGTAGTAACGGGAGCTGGCTCTACAAAGTCGAGGTCGCCAACGAATTCAGGGTTGGCGATTTTCACAGTATCTATCGTCGTTAAACCTATAACCGCGATTTTCAGGCCCTGCTTTTCTATTATCGTATACGGTTGATAAGCGTGCTCACCGCTGTGTTTATGTAATATGTTGGCAGATAAAAGCGGAAAGTTAGACCAAGCAATCTGCTTGTCCAGGACATCAAGTGGGTTATCAAATTCGTGATTACCTATGGCCATTGCATCATAACCAAGTAAGCTCATTCCCTTGAAGTCGGGCTCTGCGTGCTGAAGATCTGACTCTGGTACTCCTGTGTTTATGTCACCGCCAGACAACAGCACTAGGCTGTGGCCTTGTGCGTTGGCCTCTGCTCTTAATTTGTCTATCAGGGTTTTTCGTGCTGCCATGCCATATTCACCGTCTTCATTATGCCAAAAGCGGCCATGGTGGTCATTGGTGTGAAGCACAGTAAGATAATGAACAGGGTTGAGTGTTAGATCAGATTCGGTTTGTTGTGTTGTGTAACAAGCTGAAAGCGATAGTGCCAACAGCGATGGAATGATAAAGCGCATAAGTCTACTTCAGTGGGGTCTTTCTATGCGCCTTAGTTTAAACTAAAAGCTCTAAGCAAATATAGCCGATTATTGAATTTTTGACTTCATTCTGGAGTCACACACAGCATTGTGTCTTCGAGTCAGCTCTTCTTTAGCCAGAGCCTGTTTGGCATGCCCGGTGGCAACCATCCAATTGAGAAAGCTGGCAGGCAGCTTGCTGTAAGGTTCGCCGCTATGAAGTCCAAAGTCGCATATAGATTGATTTATTTCCATTATGTGTGCCCCTGATGATCTAACGTTTGCACTATTATTCGCAGCTAATGTTATCAAATAGAAAAAACTGTGTGATAAATAATTCTTTTAGGTTTTCTTGTTGTTATTACTAATCGCTATAAGGGAAAAAGGGTATTTGAGACCTTACTACCTTATTTTAATGCCCAATAACCATTGAATTACACAGAGATAAGATGGTAGCGTTTGGGTACTACGGTCGCCTTAAGGGATGGCCTCAAGACCAGAATAATTATATTGAGATGGATAGTTAATGAAAAAAACTATGGTAGTCGCCAGCATTGCACTGGCTTTGTTATCAGGGTGTGTGTCTACTTATCACGGAGCCGCGGAACCTGCAGCTGTGCCCCTAGCAAAATCGCTCGTTATTAGCCCCAATGATCAAAGGCAGTATCAGACACTTACTTTGTCTAATGGTATTGAGGTAATCCTGGTCTCAGACCCTGAAGTGGAGAAGTCTGCTGCAGCACTGAGTGTGGGCGTTGGCTT
Source organism: Pseudoalteromonas sp. AWH4_217 (assembly GCF_056161105.1). Taxonomy (NCBI): domain Bacteria; kingdom Pseudomonadati; phylum Pseudomonadota; class Gammaproteobacteria; order Alteromonadales; family Pseudoalteromonadaceae; genus Pseudoalteromonas; species Pseudoalteromonas sp. AWH4_217. The sequence continues at coordinate 107,937 of NZ_JBSWYM010000009.1, forward strand.
ACTACATGATCCTATGTCCCAGCAAGGGATGGCACATTATCTCGAACATATGCTTTTTTTAGGAACCGAACGCTATCCTGATACACAAGGCTACAAAGATTTTATGAGTCGCAACGGTGGGACACATAACGCCTACACCTGGTTAGACATTACTAACTATATGTTCAAGGTAAATAACCAGGCTTATGATGAAGCGCTTGATCGTTTTTCAGATTTCTTCAAATCGCCTAAGCTCTACCCAGAGTACACAGACAAAGAGAAAAATGCGGTCAATGCAGAGTGGTCTATGCGCCGTGAGATGGACTTTTTTGGTCAATATAAATTATCGCGTAGCATGATGGGCAACCACCCCGCAAATCGATTCTTAATTGGTAACAATGAAACACTGGGCGATAAACCAGATAGTAACCTGCATGAAGAAACGGTCGCTTTTTATAACAAATATTATTCGTCGAATATCATGAAATTGGTGATGATTTCCAATTTACCTTTGCCCGAGATGGCAGAAAAAGCACGCAGACACTTTGCAACGATTAAAAACAAGCAAATTAAGGCGCCAAGTGTAACGGCACAACTAGATTTTGCAGAAATAGGGCAAAAGCGCATTCATTACGTCCCGAATGAAGATGTGAAAACATTGAAGCTGGATTTTACAATTGCCAATAACATGGATGAGTTTGCGTTTAAACCTAACTACTTTGTAACCTATTTACTGAGTAACGAAATGCAGGGTAGCCCGGCACAGGTGCTAAAAAACAAAGGCTGGATCTCAGAGCTGACAGCCAATGCGGTACCTGACTTATATGGTAACTATGGTTCTTTGTCTGTTGATATCCAACTCACGGACCTGGGTATGAGCCATCGGGAGCAGGCCGTTGCAATAGTCATGCAGTATATCCAGCTTATCAAAGAGCAAGGCGTAGACCGAAAGTATTTTAAAGAAATAAAAACGTCACTGGCTAACCAGTTCAGATTTTTAGAGCGAGGGGATGAGTTTGATTATGTTTCTGGCCTTGCAGATAGCATGCAAAAGTTTCCTGTAAACCATGCGATAAATGCCCCTTACTTCTTTGCCGATTTCAACGAACAGGCCGTCACGGAAGTACTGGAACAGCTAAATGCTCAGCGGCTTCGCGTTTGGTACATCAGTAAAAGCGAACCACAAGACCAGCAACTACACTTTTATGATGGTCGCTATAAGGTTGTCGATATTCCTGAACATGAGCTTGTCTCCTGGCAGACAAGTATAAATCCAGAGCTCGCGTTACCAAGCATAAACCGTTTGCTTCCCGAGCAATTTGATATAGTAACGCAATCAGAACAAGAAGACAGCGTTAATAAGGTTTATCAGGACAGTACCGTTGCGGTTTGGCAGAAAACCAGTGAAAAATATAGCTTACAGCCAAAAGGGCGCTTACAGATACACATTAATTCTCCAAAGACGTTAGACAGTGCACAGGTTCAGGTAGCTGCCGCTTTGTGGGCAGATTTATATTCGATTGAAAAAGCAAAGTTACTAACCGAAGCATCCGTTGCTGGCATGGGGCTAAGGCTTGGTGTAAATAGCGGATTAATACTGACTATATCTGGGTTTACCGATAAACAAGGTGCTTTACTATCGCAGGCACTGGATGGTTTTAAGGTGCAACCGAGCCAAAAGCAGCTGCAGCAGGCTGCCGACAGGTTTATCAGAAATATTCAAAATCAAAGTCAACAATTCCCATTTTACCAGGCGTTTGGTCGCTATCAAACTCTGGTGCGCTCAGGCAACTTTGATGAAGATGTACTGATTGATATTGCAGGTAAGATGACCCCAGACGCTTTCGTCAAGGCACAAAATGAACTGCTGAATCAGCATACTGTACGTATATTTGGTTATGGGAACTACAATAAAGCGTTTCTGGCAAACGTTGTCGAGGTAGTTAAGAGTACCCTTAACAAGCCTGCACAGCACAATGATTATGTTAGAGCTAAATTCTTGCAACCACAGACCGGCAAAGCTCTGGTCTGGCAGCAGGATACGGATACGGCAGATGTTGCTATTGTCGATATGTTTGTGCATCCCACGCCAGGGTATGCGCAAAAAGCCGCAGCACTGGTGCTGAAATCGCACCTGAATAGCCACCTTTTCAATGCGCTACGAACGGAAGAGCAGCTTGCTTATGCTGTAGGGGCGATAGCACAGGGGATCGATGAATACTCCGTACTGGGCTTTTACATTCAAACCCCGGTGATGGATGTAAAAGCTATGCAGGCTCGATTCGATGCATACAGACAAGAATATGCAAAGGTACTCAATGAGCTTGATGAAGGCACCTTTAATCAACTCAAAGGTGCGGCGTTACTCTCTCTGTCAGAAGTGCCTAAGAACCTTGCCGAGGAATCGCAGCCAATTCTCATAGATTGGTATCGGAACAACCTGGCTTTTGATTCGAGAGCCAAACTAATCGAAGCTACTAAGCAGGTAACTTTGGCAGATCTTAAATCTTACTTTGCGCAGAGTATGCTTAATGAAGACGCTGCGAGGCTGAACATTCAGATCCGTGGTAAAAAGTTTGCCGACAAACCTTTCGCAACCCTGCCTAATGAAGTAAAGGTTAACTCTATGGATGAGCTTTATAAAAAAGCACAGTTCGAATAAGTTGTTATCAACCTGGCGGGGCAATTGCCCCGCTTTGTATATTAAGGGAATTTTTTATGGCGGATATCATAACTCAAACTGAGCGTCTGCTCCTGCGTCGCGCCAGGACCTCCGATGCTGAGTTAATTTATGAGCTTCTCAACCAGCAGAGTTTTATCGACAATGTTGCGGATAAACAAATAAGAACACTGGAAGATGCAAAAAACTATATAGAAAGTGCATTTTTTACACCTTACGATTTGGCGGCACCGAGTCCCTATATTGTTACATTGCACGACGGAACCGCAATTGGAATTTGCGGGCTCTACCAGCGGCCTTATCTTGCCTTTCCTGATCTGGGTTATGCATTTTTAGATAGACAGTGTGGCAAAGGTTACGCGTTTGAAGCGGCACAAGCTTTACTAACGTTTGTTCGCGACTGTGGTAAATATAATGCGTTAGGTGCGATTACTACACCAGAGAATAATGCGAGTAATAAATTGTTAAGAAAGCTGAACTTTTTATTGGTTGGCACGTTTCAACTGGTACCAGACATGGAACAGACCAACTTATATATAAATCAGCTCAATAAATAGTTTCTTCAACGTACAACGGAGGCAATTTCTGATTGCAAGTGTTTCATTAATTGCTGCCAGTTGTTCTGGTGGGCGGTGATCAGTGCGTCAAATCCATCCTCATCAAGGGGAGCGCTATAGTTAAACGGATGTACACCTAACAGAGTGGTGCCTTCGGCTGAAGTGTGGTAGAGGTGCCAGCTACCTCGCAGTATTGCGCCCTGCTGGTAATGGCCTGCCAAGTCTGACACTTCAATCAATACCCTGTATTCACCTTGTTTGAACTCACTTGCATTGACCGTTAAGACAGGGGTAAATCCGGTTTCATTCAGATAGCGCAGCGTTTCCTTAGTAAGCAACAATTTTGGGTGTTCAGCCCAGTAATGGTAATTGGCGATGTGGACAGTGTGCTCGCCTGTATACTGAACAAGGGCTTGCTGGTCTGCGACTCCGATGATATTGATCTGATCTAAATAGATTCTGGGCTGTTCAGTGCCGTGATCCCCTGTTTCGGTATGAGAGGCATTAAACCTATAGTAGTTATACTGTGCAGGCGCTGAGCCTGTGCAGCCCATCATGAATAGCGCAATTAACGCGATTACGCCTTTCATTACTGTTGCTTCCGCGGTTCTGGGTCTGCCAGAGTATCTTTATCGAACAGCAACATATTGGGCTGTTCGTTAAGGCCTTTTGAGACTGGCTTAAGCGAATTACTTAAGCTTTCCAGTTCTTGCAGGGTGTCTGTTAACTGTTCGACCATACCAGACCCTTTCTGATAATTGTTCAGCGTTTTCTCAAATTGTTTCAGGCTGGCTGTAAGCTGTGTCAGCGTTCCCTGTAATTGTGTTAAGTTCTTTTCCACTTTCTCTGATACTTTCGTTGTGTTGAAACCATTCACCAGTGCCTGCGTTTCTTCAGCCAATGCTGTAAATGCCTGCATTGTTTTTTGTGCCTCGTTGAGCGAGTTGTCCAGAGGTAATTTATTCAGCTTGTTCAACAAAGCCATCACTTGCTCTGACAAGGCCGTAAATCCACTTGGTACACTCGGTAATACCGGGTACGCGTAATCCATTCCTAAACTGGTCGGATGGGTGGAATTGTAAAAATCTAGCTCTATATATACCGCACCTGTTAAAATATTACCACTTTTTAGTGATGCTCTTAAGCCGTTTTTAACCCATTGTTCTATATTTTCTTGCCAATATAGCTTAGCTTTTGCATCGACTTCATAGATGCGACCATATTCAATTTTAATTAAAACGGGAATGGATGTGTTGCCTTGCTGGAAGTAAAGTGGCAGTCCATCACGTTCGAGCCTTGCAGGCACCTGTTCCACTGTACCGACTCGCATACCGCGATACTCCACTGGGGCACCCGGTTTTAAACCGCGAATCGACTGCTCAAACTCAACCAGGTAGTGATCAAATAAATCAAAACGTCGCTCCAACGCAACCGCAAAATTCTGGTGCAATTTAAATGCTCGGCCTTCGGTGGCAATTTCCCCGCCCCCTTGCTCAGGTGGATAGTCGATGGAGATGCCCCCTTTGATCATTTTAGCCAAAGAGCCGGTGTTGAGATTAATCCCTTCGCTGGTCAAAGAGATCTCAACCCCTGAGTTTATCCAAAAAATGGCATTATGGGTAACGAGTTTGTCATAAGGAGAGTCGATAAAAATACCGTATTCCATTTGCAGTGTGTCAGTATTAAATATGGCGCTTTCAATCTGTCCGATCGGATAGTTACGAAAAAAAATGCCGGTTCCCACATCTAGCACCTCACCGCTGGAAGAGCTGAGTTGATACCGTAAACCTTCCACATCGGTGGATATAAGTGCGGGTTGGTCTTGCAGTGTATACAGGCTGGTGCGTTGTTTGCTTTCGCCAGGTAATAATTCGATGTAAACACCGGAGAGCAGGGTGTTGAGCCCACTGATCCCGGATTGGTCAATACGAGGTTTTACTATCCAAAACTTTGCATCTTCCGTTAGCAAGCTATCGTAGTGTTTGTCTATTCGAACGGTAGCTACAACGGCTTTTTGCTCCACTTGCAGGCGCAAAGACTCTACCACACCAACCTTAACACTCCTGACCCTAATCTCAGTCTTTCCTGCAATAACACCATCTGCATTTTTCATCTTGATGTATATTTGATGGCCTTTATTTTGTTGGTGCTGATAGAGCATCCATCCGGTAATAAATACGGCCAACAGGGGCACAATCCAGATGACTGAAAGCCTGGGTTTGGGCTCGATATGCGCTTCTTTATTCATGTCTGTTCAGAGAGTCCCAAAGTAGTCGAGGGTCAAAATTGTTCACTGCGAAGATCTGGCAAATAACCATGGCAGTAAAAAATACAATGCCAGGCTGCGGCTCAACGCTCAGTACAGTACCAAGCTGAACGAGAGAAACCAAGAGAATCACGACGAAAACGTCTATCATCGACCATTTTCCAACCGCTTCCAGTGCACGATAAAACTTAGCGGTTACCTTCGGGTTGACTGGGCGTCTGACTCGATACAGTAAATAAAACAAGGTACCTGCTTTGAGTAAAGGAATGCAGATACTGGCAATGAAAATCACAATGGCGATAGGATATGAGCCATTTCGCCACAATACTTCAACACCACCATATATTGTAGCTGGCGTATGCAAACCCAAGTTGATGGTGTCCATGATCGGAAAAGATAAGGCGGGGACCATAAATACCAAAGAGGTGAACATCCAGGCCGCGCTGCGTGCAATCGAGTTATTTTTTCGATAGGTTAATTTTGCCAGGCAACGTGGGCAGTGTTCACTGCGGCTGATTTGCTGACAGACATGGCATTGCTTTAATTGTTGGGAGCTTGCCCGTTTAGCGCAGTGTTCTATCGTTGGCGTGAAATGCGCCTGTTGCAATTGCCACAACTGATGTTGGCTCAACAAAGACAGGGTCTCAATAAAGCATAGGACAAACAGAATATAGGCCCAAAAGCCAAGGCCGACTTCTATTTCTGCAAATGCAGTGAGCTTAAACGCGCTAATTAATACCGCGACCAAAAAAATATCGGCGAGGTTGAGCGGCCTCAGGGTCATAATGAATTTCGCAACAACACGGGCATTATGCGGGTTGAGCTTTTGCCAAATTGGGGTGTGAACCATCAGTATCAGAGTGCTGGCAATGAGCGGTAAGATAACAATGCTTACACTAAGCAACGCGGCTAAAAATACGCTGTAATTCTCGGCCAGCTGCATAATGGCAGCCATCAGGCTGATGGTTTGTTTGAGGCCATGCTGGGCATAAGATATAAAGTGTGGTTGTAAGCTTAACAGCAGAAAAATAATAGAGGATAGGCTAAACGCGGCTATCCACTGAGCATAGTTGCGCTGAGTTGTGGCGAGCACATTACCGCAGTGTGGACAAACAGCTCTTTGCTGCTCGCCCAAATCTCTAATAGATACTAAATAATCACAATGCTGGCAGGCGACTATCACTGTTCAACCAATACTTTACTAACTCCTGCACATAGTGTGAGTGACTTAATTGTTTTTATCAACCGTCAAATACCGCTACGGTTTGCCTACTCAATGCCAGTAACTTGCCATCTTGTGAAAATAGTTTTGCATCTTCTATTGCGTAGCCATGCTCTGCCTGGTGTGTGACGGCCTCCATAGCAAACCATTGTGAGCCGGGTAACTCAATGTCACTGAGAAACTCAATATACCATGACATACTGCTTGCAGGTGTTGGGCCTTTACACAATTGTAGCAAAGTGGGCGGCCAGGCATCAGCGAGTGCCAGCAAGTGCAATACTGACAGGTGAGGCTGTGCAGGGGATTTGAACTTCATCCAGCCACCGATATGACTTGAGTCGGCGCCACTGAATGGTAATGCACCTTGCTGAAGGTTGAGGTCGATATGCTGGATAAAGGCGGGCATTACGCCGTCGGTATATGGCAGCGTTTGTTTTGGGTTAACCTTTTGCAACGTAAAGACATCATCTGCAGGTACCGAGACCGATGAGGTACGGGGTTTCCCAAAGCTGGCTAGGGCGACAAGGCAAACCTGGTTATTTTGCGTGATGGTCGTTTGCATCTGGCTTGCGCTCTTTCCCGAACGTAATAATAAGGTGTTGAGCTCGAATGGTTGTTCGCTTAAAAGCGGACCTACAAAATTGCAGCTAAAAGAAAGTAGACGCCTGTTTTGGTCACCCAGCTGATGCAGCATGCTTTGCAGCATCAGCGCAGCAGAAAGACCACCGAATACGGTTCTGCCCTGACCCCAGCTCGCTGGCAATGTCAGCTGGGCTTGTGCGTTTTTTAATGCGGGTAGAGAAATGAGTTCGTCAAATGTCATAGGACTTATGTTTAGTTAGGTTTTGATGCTCTTATCTGGTCATACCAGGGTGAAAATGTCAAATTTAGCAAAATTTTGATGAAAAAAACGGCATGGCGAAAAAATTTCAAAAAAAATCACTTTTTTTTTGTTGTGACGCTTGAATTACAAATTGCCGCCCCTATTTATCAAGTCATCTAACAGAACAACGAATTTTTGAAGTCGGAGAAGATTCACATGGGTAAAATTATTGGAATCGATTTAGGTACTACTAACTCTTGTGTAGCGGTACTTGATGGTGATAAGACACGCGTTATCGAAAACGCTGAAGGGGATCGTACAACGCCATCGGTTATTGCATTTACCGAAGAGGGCGAAACGCTAGTAGGTCAACCGGCAAAACGTCAGGCTGTGACTAACCCTCAGAACACACTGTACGCAATCAAGCGTTTGATCGGTCGTCGTTTTGAAGACGAAGAAGTACAGCGCGACATCGGCATCATGCCATTTAAGATTGTTAAAGCAGACAATGGCGATGCCTGGGTTGAAGTACGTGGCGAAAAGCGTGCAGCACCTCAGATTTCTGCTGAAGTCCTGAAGAAAATGAAAAAGACTGCCGAGGATTTCCTGGGCGAAGAAGTTACAGAAGCAGTAATCACAGTTCCTGCTTACTTCAACGATTCACAGCGTCAGGCAACAAAAGATGCCGGTCGTATTGCTGGTCTTGATGTAAAACGTATCATCAACGAACCAACAGCTGCGGCACTTGCCTACGGTATGGACAAAAAACAAGGCGACAACGTTGTTGCAGTATATGACTTGGGTGGTGGTACATTCGATATCTCAATCATCGAGATTGATGAAGTTGAAGGTGAGCACACATTCGAAGTACTGGCGACTAACGGTGACACGCACTTAGGTGGTGAAGATTTCGATAACCGTGTAATCAACTACCTGGTTGCTGAATTTAAGAAAGACCAGGGCATTGACCTGAAAACCGATCCGCTGGCAATGCAGCGTGTGAAAGAAGCTGCTGAAAAAGCGAAGATTGAGCTTTCATCTGCACAGCAAACTGAGGTGAACCTGCCTTATGTTACTGCTGACGCAACAGGTCCTAAGCACATGAACGTGAAGCTAACTCGTGCAAAACTAGAGTCTCTGGTTGAAGACCTGGTTGCACAGTCTATCGAGCCACTAAAGCGTGCACTGGCTGATGCAGATCTGTCTGTAAGCGACGTAAATGACATCATCCTGGTGGGTGGTCAAACACGTATGCCTCTGGTACAGAAGAAAGTTGCAGAGTTCTTTGGTAAAGAGCCTCGTAAAGACGTTAACCCTGATGAAGCGGTAGCCGTTGGTGCTGCGGTTCAAGGTGGTGTACTTGCTGGTGATGTAAAAGACGTCCTACTGCTAGACGTTTGTCCTCTGTCTCTGGGTATTGAGACTATGGGTCAGGTTATGACTGCGCTTATTGAGAAAAACACGACGATCCCTACCAAGAAGTCGCAAACTTTCTCAACAGCAGAAGACAACCAGTCTGCGGTAACGATTCATGTACTGCAAGGTGAGCGTAAGCGTTCAAGCGACAATAAGTCTCTTGGCCAGTTCAACCTGGAAGGTATTCGTCCTGCACAGCGCGGCGTACCACAAATCGAAGTAACGTTTGACGTTGACGCGGACGGCATCTTGCATGTATCTGCGAAAGACAAAGACACAGGTAAAGAGCAGAAGATCACGATTCAGGCGTCTTCAGGTCTGAGCGACGATGAAATCGAAAATATGGTTCGTGATGCAGAAGCGAATGCCGAAGAAGACAAGAAGTTCGAAGAGCTGGTAGGCGCTCGTAACCAGGCTGATGCTTTGGTTCACGCTACTCGCAAGCAAATTGAAGAAGCCGGCGACGACCTGCCAGCTGACGACAAAACAGCAATCGAAGCGGCACTGTCTGAGTTGGAAACAGCGATTAAAGGCGAAAGCAAAGAAGAAATCGATGCTAAGACCCAGGCACTTGCAGAAAAATCTCAGAAGCTAATGGAAATTGCTCAGGCGAAAGCCCAAGCGCAACAACAAGCTGGCGGTGACGCAGGTGCACAGCAAGCAAACAAAGCTGACGACGATGTAGTAGATGCTGAGTTTGAAGAAGTTAAAGACGACAAGTAATTGTTGACTTGTAAGCGCACACAGGCCTAGCCTGGAGTGCTAAACAGGGCCTGTTTATCCTTCAAGTTCTAGCGAATGGCAAAGGTAAGCAGGCTCTGACGTATTTAAATTAGAGCGGATAAGTGGACGAACAGAGGCGCTAAGCCTCATCTGTGGCACAATTAAACACCTATTCGCCAGGCGGTCATCATAGTGGCTGATCGCTCAGTAAGATGTGTGAGAACTATGTCAAAACAAGACTATTACGACGTTCTTGGGGTATCAAAAGACGCCGGTGAACGTGAGATTAAAAAGGCCTATAAACGCCTTGCAATGAAGTATCACCCAGACAGAACGGCGGGCGATGCTGAGCTGGAAGCAAAGTTTAAGGAAGTAAAAGAAGCCTACGAAGTCTTAACTGATAGTCAAAAACGCCAGATGTATGATCAATACGGCCATGCTGCCTTTGAACAAAACGGTGGTGCAGGCCATGGTGGATTTGGCGGCGGTGCTGATTTTGGTGACATTTTCGGGGACGTATTCGGTGATATTTTTGGAGGCGGCAGACGTCAGTCACGCCAACAGCGCGGAGCAGACTTGCGCTACAGTTTGGATCTGAGCCTGGAAGATGCGGTACGAGGCAAAGAAGTCGAGATCCAGGTACCGACCTGGGTATCCTGTAAGCCTTGTGATGGCAGCGGTGCAAAGTCTGGATCTAAGCCTAAGACGTGTTCTACCTGTCACGGTGCAGGCCAGGTGCAAATGCGTCAGGGATTCTTCGCGGTGCAACAAACCTGTCCTACCTGTCAGGGTAGCGGCCAGGTTATTTCGGACCCCTGTGATAGTTGTCATGGTCAGGGTCGCGTTGAGAAGACTAAAACCCTGTCTGTTAAAATCCCTGCTGGCGTTGATACCGGTGACCGTATCAGATTGTCAGGAGAGGGCGAAGCGGGTATGCACGGTGCACCAGCTGGTGACCTGTATGTTCAGGTGAGCGTGAGAGAGCACCCGATTTTTGTCCGTGATGGTAATAACCTGTACTGTGAAGTGCCTATCAGCTACACCACAGCAGCATTAGGTGGGGAAATTGAAGTACCGACGCTTGATGGCAGAGCAAACCTCAAAGTGCCTTCTGAGAGCCAAACCGGAAAAATGTTCAGAATGCGCGGTAAAGGCGTGAAGTCGGTCCGTAGTGGCGCTGTGGGCGACTTGATCTGTAAAGTCGTGATAGAAACACCGGTTAACCTTAATGAGAGACAAAAAGAGCTACTAAAAGAGCTGGAAGAGAGTATGGGCAGTGATGCAGGTAAGAACCGTCCCAAGGCTCAGGGGTTTTTTGATGGCGTGAAGAAGTTCTTTGATGACCTGACCAAGTAATACGACATTTGTCATTGATAATGTTTAACGCTCGAAAAACAAACGGCGCTTAATTGCGCCGTTTTCTCTCAGTTTAAAAGCATGAGATAATCCATATCTCCAGTGCATTTACATGCCAGCACCGTTCGACTGTGCCCTGTTAAGAGAAGTCCATCGTTACAGCCTAATCGCTTACACTTGGACGCACAGGCCACACTGCTTTCCCAAAAGTGATATTCATTGGTCAAAAAAGACAGAGCAACGTAGCTAACCGCACATACGGCCGCGATACGAACAAGATGTCTGTTCATAACGACTCCAAGCTGCAATAATACAGTGCGTATAGAGTTAATAAGACTTTAGTCTAATTTGGCACTTTGTCCACCATCGGGTAAGTTTAAATTCAGATAAAGTGCAATTACTGATTTGTAGGCAAACAAAACCAGGAAGATCCGCCATGACCCCTGCGATAACCTTACTTGAACGACAAAAAATCAGCTATCAAGTTTTGAAGTTTGACCACGACCCCGACGTTACCGATTTTGCACAGGAAGCGACAGAGGCTTTGGCATTATCACCCAATCAAGTGTTTAAAACGCTAGTGATCAATGTGGATGGTAAGTTGAGTATCGCAGTCACACCGGCAAATAAATTGGTCGACTTGAAGGTATTTGCCAAGCGTTGCAAAGGTAAAAAAGCACAGCTTGCAACACAACAACAAGCAGAAAACGCCACCGGGTATCAACTGGGTGGTATTAGTCCCTTTGCGCATAAGAAGCGCTTACCAGTAATATTGCATAGCTCAGCACTAAGTTACGATACGATTTATGTGAGCGGTGGCCGGCGAGGGCTAGAATTAGCCGTGAGTCCCATTGCTTTACAAGTAGTTTGCTCTGCGCAAGTGGCTGACTTTTGAATTGGCTCATCATCCCTGTGCGATAACCCCCTCCGTCAAAGATATAGTTAAGTCTCATCAACGCTTAATTCAGAACAAAAAACAGACAACAAGATAATTTCAGCGAACACTTGTAAGCTATTAATTCTTTATAGGTTTTTTAATCAACTCAGACCATTCAGTAAAAAAGCCGTTAAAAAAAGGCTTAGAGTAATTGATCTAAACGAAATTTTGTGCCGTAATGTAACTATATCAATCTGGTCGGATGAGTTTATTATGAGTTTAAGAACACAACTAAGAAAAATATTGCCTAGCATTTCGGTGACTGAACAAGAAGCACTCGATGCGGGTGATGTATGGCTTGAAGGCTCTATCTATCGCGGGAAACCAGACTTCGACGCATTGCGCGCGGTACCAGAAGCCAAATTAAGCAGCGAAGAACAAGCATTTCTGGACGGTCCGGTACAGGAATTGATGGCGATGATCGATGATTCTGTGATCCAGAACGAAAAGCATTTGCCAGAGCATATCCTTGAATTTTTGAAAAAAGAGCGTTTCTTCTCTTTGATCATTCCTAAAGAGTACGGTGGCAGAGAGTTCAGCCCTTATGCAAATTCAACCATAGTGGGCACTATCGCAACTAAGTCTTCGGCTGTTGCTGTGACCGTGATGGTTCCAAACTCGCTTGGTCCGGGCGAGCTACTGATGCACTACGGCACTAAAGAGCAGCAGGCACACTACCTGCCACGTTTGGCGAACGGAACTGACATTCCATGTTTTGCGTTAACCAGCCCGGAAGCCGGCTCAGATGCAGGTGGTATTCCTGATCAAGGGATCGTAACCAAAGGTGAATACAATGGTGAAGAGGTTCTGGGCCTGGAAGTGACCTGGGACAAACGCTATATCACTTTGGCGCCTATTGCCACGGTACTGGGCCTGGCGTTTAAAGTCTTTGACCCACAAGGTTTGTTGGGCGGTAAAGAATCTCTGGGTATTACCTGTGCCCTGATCCCTAAATCACATCCAGGTGTTGAACTGGGCAATCGCCACGACCCTATGGGTATTCGTTTCTATAACGGTACGACGCGTGGTGAGAAAGTGTTCATTCCGATGGACTTCATCATCGGTGGCCAACAAAACATCGGCCGAGGATGGCAAATGCTGGTGAGCTGTCTGGGGGCTGGTCGTGGTATTTCATTACCTGCGTTGGGCGTATCGACCAGTCAGGTAGCGCTTAAGTCTGCGTCTGAGTACGCGGCAGTGCGTGAGCAGTTCGGGCTTGCAATTGGTCAGTTTGAAGGCATTCAGGAAAAACTGGCTGATATCGCAGGTAAAACTTACCTGCAAGAAGCCATGCGTGTTTTAACCACAGAAGGTCTGGGAATGGGCCTGAAGCCTTCAGTGGTCACGGCAATTGCAAAGTATCACATGACGGAAACTGGCCGAGATGTACTTGATTCCGCAATGGATATCTTAGCGGGTAAAGCCATTCAGAACGGTCCGCAAAATACGCTTGCCAGCGGGTACGTAGCTCAACCAATTGCAATTACAGTAGAAGGCGCCAACATCCTCACCCGTAATCTGATGATTTTTGGTCAAGGTGTAATGCGTTGTCACCCATATCTGCAGTCAATGGTCGAAGCAATTCATAGCGAAGAGGCTAACGCTGACAAGACATTTAACAAGATATTACGTAAGACGGTTGGCTACAGCGTTGCAAATAGCTTACGTGCATTCAAGTTGGGTCTGCTGCCTTTCACGGCGGGCAGCAAATCAAGTTTGCCAGAAGTGCAGCAATATGAAAAAGCAGCTCAGCGTTTGTCAGCAAAACTGGCAGTGTATGCGGATTTTTCACTACTTGTTTTGGGCGGAAAGTTAAAACAAGCTGAAATGTTGTCTGCGCGTTTGGGCGATGTGATGAGCTACTTGTATGCCGCGATGGCTTCTATTAAGTACTACGAGCAAAAAGTGGCTGTTACAGACCGAGAAGCGGCTGCACCTTACTTCCACTATGCAACACGTTATGCACTGGTTGAAGCTGAACAGGCACTGCATAAGTTTCTGGACAACTTCCCGGCGGCCGGAACGCGTAAATTTATGCGTGTACTGACTCTGCAGTTTGGTCATGCTATGCCACGTATCAACGATGACATGGTACGTGAATTGGCGACGGCAGCACAACTGGATACCGCGTTCAAAGCCCAGTTGACTCACCTGGTTAAGCCTCAAGCGGGCGATGGACACGACATCAACGAGCAGGCCTACAAAGCTAAGATTGCATGTCTGGATCTGCTGAGCAAAGTGAAGAAGGCCCTGAAGAAGCGCGAAATCAAAGCGGGTGTGCGTTTCTACGAAACACTGGATAATGCCTTGATTGCCAAAGTGATCACTGAGACTGAGTATGCACAGCTGATTGACTACAACCGCAAGCGTGAAAAGGCGATCCGTGTTGATGAGTTTGACTTTGATCTCAACCTTCTGGACGATCAGGCTGGATCAGGTAATGTCAAATCAGCTGTGAATCAATAAGCAGTAAAATAATATTTTTTACAAAGCCCCGTTTAACCGGGGCTTTTTCGTAAGTCATTGTCATTGCTATCCTTGAAGTATTTGTAGGCGTGTTACACTGTGAGATAAACATATCTTCAGTACGTTATTGTCAACATAAACTTAAGAACTCAGGGAATGTTATGTCAGCCACCACACTTGTTTCACACGTGATGACCATGTTGCCAGACTCGCAGCACAGCCAAGCGCTGTGGAGTGGCTGTGGTCACATTTATAAGTTTACTTATCAAGGACACATGCTCGTTGCGAAAGTTGCGACTGTGCCAGCACAGCTCGATCACAGGCACATTACGCAAAGTGAGCATTCGCTGAATCGTAAGTATCGCTCCTTTGAAAAGGAACTGAGGTTTTATCGGGATACAGCGCAAAGTTATGCTAATGAATGTGCATTACCAGAAGTAAAAGCCTTAGCAAACCAAAATCAGGTTTTTATCTCTGTATTTACTGACTTTGAATCTCAGGGATATCACAACGTCAGCAAAGCAGACCCTGTGCACGTGAATCTAATGATCGCGTGGCTGGCGCGTTTTCATGCGGCAGGACTTGTCAGTCCAAACCTGCGCGGCATATACGGGCGAGGAAACTACTGGCATTTGAGCACACGTCCGGACGAGTATGAACGCATGACGTCAGGCTTACTTAAAAGCTGTGCGAAACAGATTGACCAACGGTTGTTGGATTGTCCCTATCAGACCCTGATTCACGGTGATGCAAAGCTGGCTAATTTCGCTTTTTCTCGGAGTCAGGCGTTGGGCTACGATTTCCAGCATATAGGGGAGGGTATTGGAGTTGCTGATGTTATGCTGCTGCTTACCAGCTTGTATTGTGGACGTGATCTGGAGTTACATGCTGAGCAATATCTTGACGTATACTTTGAGCAGCTTTCTGAGGCATTAGCTGAGCACTGGTCCAAAGAGCAGTTTCACGACCTGGAAAAGTGCTGGCGACAACGATGGGCGTTTGTATGGGCGGATTTTCATCGCTTTTTACTTGGCTGGAAACCGGATCATGAAAAACTGACATCATACATGCTCCACCAAACAGAGCTTTGCCTTGAACAACTTGGAGAAGCGTAATGCTGATGGCCCTGTTCAGTGCTCTGTGCTGGGCGTGCTTTGATTTCTTGCGCAAGCAATTGGCTCAGCAATTTAGCGCCCCATTAATGTCAATTATGTTCAGTTTGCTGGTGTTACCTGGCTACCTGATTTACTGGGCCTGGCTCGAAGCCCCTCTGCCTGAAGCAGGGTATTTTATTCCAGGCACTGTCAGTGGCTTGCTCGCGGCACTAGGCAGTGTGTGCTTTATTCGCGGCTTAGCAGTAGGAAAAATTGCTGTGATGCTCCCCTTGCTGTCTGTCACCCCTGTGGTGTCTGGCGCTTTTGCCTGGGCCTGGCTGGGAGAGCCGTTAGGTGAAGCTGAGTTAGTGGCCTTGACGGCCATTACTCTGGGGTCGTTCATATTACAAGGTGGCAGACTGTCAATGACAGAGCGGGGTACAGGGTACATGCTGGTAACCGCATTGTGTTGGGGGATGTGCATCGTATTCGATAAACAGGCACTTAAATTTGGCACTGTCAGCTTTCATTTAATCTTTTTGACTTTGTCCGTGGTACTCATAAACAGTATTATTTTCAGGCCTGAGCTAGCCATTAAATTGATTTTGAGATCGAAATGGCTGTGGGGATGTGCGGCATTCGTATTTTCATTCGCTGTATTATGTCAGCTGGTTGCCTTACAGCAGTTACAGCCTGGGGTAATGGAAGCCATTAAACGTGCCATCGGAATTATCAGTGCGGCGTTGCTAGGCGTTTATTTCTATAAAGAAACACTAAAACGCCACCAGTGGTTCAGTATCTTTGTTATCCTTGCCGGGACCTTGGCCTTATATTAAAAGAGCAAGCTTAGTGCCTGCTCCCTGAGCGACAACCTCATCCCTGAGCGCTGTCTTGGTTTAGTTACTTACATTGCGCGCCTTTGCGCCATACATTGCTGAAGATGTCAGGACGAGCGCCCAGTGACCACCAGGTTGCCTGATACTCGTAGCCTTTGTAAGACACTTTATCGCCTGTGTTGTAGTAGGTGCCTGAATTCCACGCTTCTACACCACTACAGCCCCCACCATTACCGCCATCTGTCACAGTAACACTCAGGCTCTTAGTCGCCGTTTTGTTATTTGTACCAGTTACTGTCAAAGTGACGTTGTAAGTACCTGCCTGTGCATAGGTGTGGCTAGGGCTGGTTTGTGAGCTCGAATTACCATCACCAAAGCTCCAGCTATAAGAGCCTGCGCTTGATTTGTTACTGAACTGGACGCTCAGGCCGTTTGAAGTTGCTGAGAAGTCGGCGATAAGGCCAGGACCACTACAGTTTCCATTTGTCAGATAGTCATAGGCAGCTTTCGCCTGTACGATACCGTGTCCATAATAGTTATCGCGTCCAGCTGCACCTTTGTCCTTCGCTGTAGCATTCAGTGCAGAGCGGATCTGATCTGCACTACAACTTGGGAAGTTGCTCCAGACCAGTGCTGCCACACCAGAGACGTGAGGTGTAGCCATAGATGTACCGCTGATGCTCTTATAGCCATTGTCATTCCAGGTTGAATTTACATTCACACCCGGGCCTGCAATTTCAACCTGGCTGTTGTACTGTGAAAATGAAGCGACTCTTTCAGAGCTATCTACGGCTGCTACAGAGACAACTGCGTCATAAGAGGCTGGGTAGCTGAATGAGCTATTAGAGCCATTACCTGCTGCTGCGATGTGTAACATGCCACGCTGTGCACTTTGGGCAAAAGCATTGCGTTCTGCTGTTGAGCTACCGCTGCCTCCCAAACTCATACTAGTTACGTTTGCGCCCGCTGCCTCACATTGCTCGATTGCTTTTATCAGGTCTGAACCGTAAGCCCAGCGGCCTTGGTCATTGAAGACCTTAACAATATGTAAACCAAGTTGACCTGACGGATTCACACCAACCACACCCTGGCCATTGCCACCAAGGGCTGCAATCGTACCAGCAACGTGTGTGCCGTGGCCATTGCCATCCTGATACCAATTGCCAGTGTTATAAGAGCCGTGGCCGTCGTTGCCGGTAACACCTGTGTTTGGCAGGTCCGGGTGGCCGCGTGTGTAACCCGTATCCATGATACAGACTTTCTTATTTCCGGCACTGCTATCACTAACCTGGTTTGCCTGAACCATAGTGATGCCGTAAGGGACTGACTCTGCGTAAGGAGAGACAGACTGGCTGCTCACCTCAGGTAGAAAGCGCTTAGGATCCACCTCTACAGATTCAACGTTTCCACTGGCTTCCAGCTCTGCTAATTGTTCAGCGGTTAATTCCATAACGACGGCATTGACACTTGGCAAAGTCTCAATCGCTTCAACATTGGCCTGTGTAGCAATGCTGGCCAGGCCCTGTGCTTTAAACTGAGACAGTTCTGCGCCTGATACACGCATAGGAAGTGTATTCGCAACTGCTGAATCTTTGACTGTAACGATGACACGCTGCGTTTCAGCAGCTTGCGCTGTGCTAAGTGCTGCTGTGACACTCAGGGCCAGCAATGAGTATTTTACGCCTGTTAGAACTTTGGTTTTCATAAGTTTACCTTTATTACATGTTGTTAACCCTTATAACTAAAACAGGGAATGTTAGCGCTGTCAATAATGAAAAAATTAGGAATATTTCCTTGGGGATTTTTTATACTTTTGAGGCTGGTTTCGTGGATAGAATTTTGTTGCATATGCAACTTGCGTGGTAATATATTTTTTATATTAAGAATAAAAAAATTAAAATTTTATTTGCTGATTCAGTGTCTTAATATTGTAACTTTGGCCGCCAGTCGTAAACTTTTTGAAGTCTATGTCACGTAAACCACGACCGTGCAATGCGTCATACAATGGTCTAAATTTTTCAGAATATGGTCGAAAAATAGCGATTTTTTGCTCGCCGATTGCACTTATCTTGCGGTCATGGAATTTTCTAATCTCTGTTAGCAGGTAGCCACCTAAGAAAACGTGACCGCCCAGTGACACATCGACTGCCTTTTCGTGTCCTTCATCCCAGTTTATGCCGCCAATGTGTACTTGATCTCTGATATTGAGTTCTGTTGCAGCCCGTGCGGCGCCGCGGGCAATAGCGTCATTAGCGCACCAGATCAGTCTTGTATCCGGAAATCGTTGCAGTAGTCCTGTTGCCAACTCATACGCACTTTTTTCTGACCATTGTGCATCAACCCGGTCAACCAGGTTGACACCATAGTTTCTGTTGGTATAGCCAAGCAAGCCTTGCTCTCGTTCAATTGCAGCCCTGGTGGCAACATCGCCGAGCAATGCTAGCATAGTGCTGCGTTCTCCTGTTTGTTGTAACTCATCAGGCAAAGACTGATGGAGTAGTTCTGCAAGCAGTCGGCCAGCCTGATAGTTGTCTGGGGTGACGGAACCCAACACGCCAATCCCTTTAGCTGAGACGCGCTTCAGCGCAAGCTTATCAGGACTATTGAGTAAAAAGGAGACCCGTTTATGCTCGCCTGTTGCTGTAAGCAATGCGTCAGTAATTACCCCTTTTTCGTCAACCAATACCAAATAGTCTGAATTGGACAGCAGGGCTTGCTGAGCGAGTTTTTTCATAACGATATGATTTCGTTCCGCGTATAGCGTCGTCAGCTGGATATCGAGATCCTCAGCAGCAGCATCCATGACTTTAGAAACATTGTGCCAGAAAGCCCCGGTAGGATTGTCTTGTTTGTGGCCTGGATTTATAAAGGTGACTGTAATTGGCTGAGCGTAAGTGGTGAATGCAGCAAAAAACAGTGTGATGACCATGATAAGTAATCGTTTCATTACACCTCTCAATATGAAGACGTTAGTTTGTTTGCCACGTTTTTACTTATATACTAGCCCATTCTTAAATAAGGGGGGAAAATGAGACGCCTGGTAATTATTCTTTTTTCACTGTTTTTTGTTCAGTCGGCTATTTCATCACAAGGTCAGGATTTAAATCAGACCATGAAAAATATGGGGCATGCATATAAGCAAGCGATGGAAGCCACAGAAGCGCAAGAGATTAATCGACATCTGAACACCATGTTGTCATTACTCAAGCAAAGTAAACTACATAATTTTAAAACCGATGTTAAAGCTGAGTCATTACAGGGACTTGAAAAAGTTGTTGGTGTAATAAACGAAGCGCAAAGTTTGCTGGCTCAACAGCAAATCCAACAGGCTAAACAGTTGTTAAAAGAAGTCGATGCATTGCGTAAAGACTATCACAAGTTGCACGAGCCGCCTGGCTTTTGGGAGTTGCTGTTTGGTAAATAGCGTTTAGCGTTTCCACATTGCCCCGGGGTCACGTAATGGTGGGCCTCAGGGCAAAAGCGTCCTAAATTTGCCAACTTATATCAAGTTTTATGGTTCGTTCGGCATGATAGGGTGCATCTTCGTCTGCTGTGGTTCGATGCAGACGGTTGAAGAGGTTTAAAACGCCCGCTCTTAGTGTCCAGCTTTCGTCCACATACCAGCTCATATTTAAGTCTGCGACAAGGCTGCGATCCAATGCTGCTTCACCAGAGCCAACGTTTCGTTTTGCCAGTTGATAATGGACGGCGGGTGCAAACTCAAAGGACTGCCAGACATATCGGCCAGACAGGCTAAGTTTGCTGGGTGAAATGTCAGCAAGATAAGCGCCCGATTTACTTTTTCCTTGCTGATGTGTGTACCCGAATGTATAAGACAGTGCGTCACTGACTTCTATGTGAGTGGATACTTCTGCCCCGGAAATTGTTGCCTGATCCAGGTTTTGATAAGTTCTGTCTCCCGACACCAGTTTGACTCTTTCTATATAGTCATCCAGCTGGGTATGAAATAAGTTCACGGTGGTATCTATACTGTCTTTTTTGAGGCGATAAGTCAGTTCAAGTCCCTGGCTTGTCTCAGGCTCTAGTTCTAGATTACCCAGCGTATTTCCTCGTGGTGTAACACCATTAAAATATAGCTCTGTAAGTGTAGGGAACCGGAACGCACTGGCATAGTTTAAAGACAGGCTATGGGATTGCCATTGCTTGGTGACCCCAAGGCTGTGGCTGATATGATTGTCAGATTTGCTGATGCCAAAGTTACTAGCACTGAAATGGTCAAAGCGCGCACCAAAATCGACTCTCCACCCCTTGTCTTCCCATATGCCGTTAATAAAGGCCGCAATATTGTCTTGTGTGCCATCGAGCAAAGTACTGCTCGCAGGATCGCCTGCGTCTTTCAGGTCTGATTCTTGATCTGTGATTGATACTCCACGCCTTGCTGTCCAATCTAAGCCAGCGCGTAGCGGCAGGCCGTACAAGTCGTATTCGTGATACAGGTTAGTCCCTAGCGTGTGGGACTGGTATTGGGTTAAGTTATGTCGTTTTCCAATACGTGTAACGTCGCTATCCCAGTTTTGATAATGATGAAACACATTAACAAACCACTGCTCAGAGTTTAAAGACAGCTGTGCGAGACTGTGCATGTCTTCGGGATAAACCGCTATCTGGCTGTCAGGGAAAGTGACACTATTCTTTCCGACGTCTTTGCTAATGGAAGGGAGCCAAGACATGTTTAGTTCGATACCATTAGTAAGTGTATGATGGTAACGTAAACTAGAGGAAAATTGCTCAAATCCATTGTTTAGCTCGTCGCCGTTTGGTGCGTAGCTCTTTTCTTTTTTCCTGTATGCAAACGCCAGGTTGTAGTGCTCCTCTCCGGTAATGGCAAGCAGGCGACGGCCTTTTCCTGTATCTTCATACCCTAGCTCAAGCGTATCCTGCTCCCCCTGAACTGAATTCATGGAAATAACGCCGCCTATTGCTTCTGAACCATAGAGCATGGCCGCAGGGCCTTTTTGAACACTGGCAAGTTGCAGTAAGCCCGGATCAATAAAAGAGGCTGAATTACCAGCGCGCCTGTCGGTGAGTAAAACGATGCCGTTGACTTCTGTTCTGACACGCCAGCGACTGAGGCCCCGAATACTATAGCTCTGATATAGGCCACCCTGACCATTCAGCGAAACGCCTGGAACCTGTATTATCCAATCTGCAATAGTGTTATTCGCACCAAGCAAATCATCCTTGCTAACATGTGCTATGTTAACGTTTGTAAATGATTCTGAGGCAAGTAAATTTTTCCCGCCTATGACTTCAATTGTTTCAATAGCGCTGCCTTGCGCCGCGATCGTGGATAGTAATAAACACTGGATCATGTACTGCAAACCCTAATTTAGCTGTTCTTATACAGTAAGAACTCATTCATATTTGATGAAATTCTGTTATTGTTACATTTTGAATGTACCTTTAATTGCTAATGAAGTTAAAGCAAATGCGGTGAAATGACGTTGTTTGTAACTTTCTGTATTTGTGCTTAACTTTATTGACGTTTTTTGGTGTGAACGGTTCAAAGGCAAACTCGTGTTTCGGTTTGCTGACATTTAATTAAAACGATAAATAAACTGAAGGGAAAAATATGAAACTCTTACATCCTGTTAGCCTGGCTGTGGCGATAGCGCTGGGCGGTGCCAGTTATTTGACATATCAACATGCGCAAGAGACGCCATATGAGCAAAAGGCTGACTATCTGGCTGCAAAAGCAGAGAAAAAAGCTAATTCACCGAAACGTTATGACAAGCCGAAAGAGGCACAAGAGTTTTATATTTCGCAGCGTCTGCCTAAAGGCGTAGAAACGATTCCAACTGAAAAGTATTCGCAGGCGCTTGAAGATATTAAAAATATGCGCCGTTACTCATTGGCTGACAACAAGGTTGTCTTTGATTATGTGCCTCAGCTTAACTCTCCTGATGGAGTACACCGCGAACTTGGGCAGTGGGAAGAACTAGGCCCGGGTAACATAGGCGGTCGTACCAGGGCCTTAATCATTCACCCAACTGAACACGATACTATGTATACTGCGGGTGTTGCTGGTGGTGTCTGGAAAACAACTGATGCGGGCAAATCATGGCATCCACTGAGTGATCTAGCAACAAACCTTGCAGTAACAACCCTGACTTTTGCTCCAAACGATCCTAATACTATCTACGCGGGTACGGGTGAAGGCTTTTTTAATGCAGATGCGTTACGCGGTGATGGCATCTTTAAGTCCACAGACGGCGGTATGACCTGGACGCAACTGGAAGCGACTGCTGGTAATGAGCTATTCCACTACACTAATAAAATCGTATTTGGGAAGAACGACCCGTCGACACTTTATGCAGCCACTCGCGGTGGTGTTCAGCGTTCAAAAGACAATGGTACAAGCTGGGAAACGGTATTCGTAAAAGAGGGTGCGGGTGTTGGGTGTACAGATTTGACTGTAGTCGATGGTGGTGATCACGATGTGCTAGTCACCGCTTGTGGTTCTTTTGATACAGGTGGATTGCACCGAAGTGCCGATGGTGGTGATACCTGGGCGGCAGTGCTGGAACTTGAAAACCAAGGCCGCTCAACTATCGCTGTGGCACCGTCTGACAATAACATCATGTATGCACTGCTGGCCAATATTGGTGATCACGGTATGGAAGCAGTCTATAAGTCAGAAGATATGGGTGTCACCTGGACCGCGACTGTCACTCGGGACACGGCAGATGATTTTAGCCGACTCTTACTGAGTAATACTGTTTTCGGATTATTCCCTCAGTGTGGATATGGTCCAGAGCCACAGTTTTATAACCAGGGCTGGTATGACAATATCATTGCTGTAGACCCGGTAAACCCTGACGTTGTGTGGACGGGTGGTATTGATATGTTCCGTTCTGATGATGGTGGTAAATCCTTCGTGCCGGCCAGTATCTGGTGGTTCGATATGGACCACGAGCTTTATGCTCACGCAGACCAACATACCATCGTTTTCCACCCAGCGTATGATGGTGTGAATAACACGACCATGTTCGTTGGTAACGATGGCGGTATCCAAAGAACGGACAACGCGCTTGATAAGCGCCTTGATATTGAACAGGTCTGTGGTGCATCCAACGATCCTACAGGAAAAGTGAATTGGCAAACACTTAACAATGGGTATGCGGTAACACAATTCTACCATGGTACGGTTATGCCTGATGGCACGGCTTATTTTGGTGGTACTCAGGATAATGGTACTTTGCTTGGTGAAGACGGCGGGTTTAACGAATGGCGTGAAATTTCCGGTGGTGATGGCGGTTGGACTGCTGTTGACCCAACCAATCCAAATATTCTTTTCTCTGAGTTCACAGGTCTGTCAATTCAAAAATCGCTTGATGGCGGTCAGACTTTCGCGGATGCAACGAACGGCATCAGCGGCGATGATGGCTTCCCGTTCATTACGCGATTCGAAATGGCACCATCTAATCCTCAGGTATTGTGGATTGGAGGAAGCCAGTTGTGGCGTACGACTGACCAGGCTGAAAATTGGGTAGCAGGTAGCCCGGCATTAGACAGCTCTGTTTATGCTATCGGTATTGCGCCGCAAGACGAAAACATTGTTGCTGCGGGTACCCGAGAAGGTTATATCTACATTAATTACAACGCTGGAGAAGCAGACGCTTCCACTCCTTGGAATAGCTTCAAGATTGGAGAAGAAGGTGAGCGCGCCACCGTCAGCGCGATAGCATTTGACCCGACGGATGACAAAATTGCTTACGCAACTGTTTCGACTTTTGACCAGGCACATGTTTGGAAAACCACTGACGGTGGTAAGAGCTGGATGCCTATCGATAAAGACATTCCGAACGTGCCGGCAACGTCTGTTGCGGTTGATCCAAACAACGCACAACGCGTTATTATTGGTACCGACTTAGGTGTGTTTATTTCGACTGATGGTGGTGAAAACTGGTTTGCTGATGGTTCAGGTCTGGCAAATACCAACGTTGCTAAGGTGACTTTCCATGGAAACGAGGTCTTTGCATTCACCCATGGACGCAGTGCTTACAAAGTCGCATCAGCCACCGACGAGCATTATGAAATTACGCTGGATGAAGACTCTTCAGTGAACGTCTCGTCTGCGTTTGCAGACAGGTTCAAAAACGCTTTTGCATCGGTCGAAATTGCTGAGCTACCTGAATCAGGCGATCTGATGCTGGGAGAAGAGTTATTGGCTGTTGGTGCGGTTGTTGCGCTGGACAAGTTCGACATGGTGACCTACAAGCCAGACGCTAATTTTGCCGGAGAAGATTCCTTCAAGTTCACCGGTACTGCTGAAAAAGCCGAGTCGACGCAAGAGGTAACCGTTGAGCTTACCGTTGAAGGCGTCAATGACATGCCTGTTATCGCCGAGCTTGAAAACCTTGAAATCATGTTAGGTCAGGCAGTTGAAGTTGACTTTAATGGCAAAGTTTCTGACATGGACAGTGAAGACATTACCCTGTCAATTGAGCCGCAGGTCCCAGGTCTGAGATTCTCAGAAGGTGTCTTGAGTGGTATTGCAAGCAGCGTATTCAGCGGTGATGTTAAACTACATGCAACAGATGGGGAGCATGAGGTATCAGCAAGCTTCGCTGTCAATATCTATGATGCTTCTCCGGTCATTGAGTCAAATCAGAGCTTCGAAGTGGCTGAGAATACACCAATCGGCACCGTTGTCGGGCAACTGGTATTCAGCGACCCAGATGCAGAGGTATCGCCGGTAGAGAAGTTCCACGTCTATGGTGACAGCTTCTTTAGTGTTGACGCTGAGGGTAATGTAATCGTTGCGAAAGAGTTGGATTTTGAGTTCCAGGAAGAGGTCTACTTTGGCGTTCAGGCTGAAGATACCTATGGTAACTTGTCTAACCATGCTGAAGTGCATGTCACAATCAGAGATCTGCGTGGTGATGACGATGATGATGATGATGGCGATTCAGGTTCATTCGCTTGGTTATCACTACTAAGTTTACCATTAGCAATGCTACGCAGAAGACGCAAGTAATCTAACTGAAGATGAATTTAAGGCGAGTCGGTGTTAACTGATTCGCCTTTTTTGTGTCCTGAGCCAGCGCGTAATTTGCACGTTATGCGCAATTTAGTCGAACTGAGGTTACTTTTTATAACAAATTGTTGATAGATTGACCGAACGGCATACAAAGCACTGGATCTTACGAACTAGGCTGATATAACTAGCTATGGATTGAGAAACAGGAATTCGTCATGATGGACAAAACACAACAATTGGATAACAGCGTGATTGCTGAATTACAAAATAAAGACCATTCAGAGCAATTAAAGCAACTGGATAACCTGAGCTGCACCCATGGCGATATCATTGAGCTATTGGCACAGTACCTGGCTTTGAGCGAGCAAGATGATGATAGCCAGTTTGACGCCTGGTACGATGCGTTATGCCCAGATCAACTGACCGTTTTAAAGGCGTTCGAAATTTTTCGGGCCCACTATGAGCAGGCCCATTAATCATTCGAAAGTTGCGGGTGTTCAAAGACCACACTCGTTAGCGTATTGAGAGGTCGTATTTTGCTACCAGGCACTCAATGTATTTATAACGGATAGACATGGGCTTTTCGTGTTCCATATGGTGACTAAGTGCCCGGTTTAAGAGTTTTAGCGCGCTTAGCAATTCAGCTCTATGTTCTGGCGCAATATGGCTGGCTGTGCGCTCTTCAGTCAATGCATCGACCAGCGCACGGCCCAGGTCAATGTATACGACTTCTTCCACGAGTCCATTTTGGCTGATAACACCGTACTTGCTGCACAAGTATTGCTGCCAGCTTTGCTGAATATGTTCCGGTAAGTCTTCGTTAAATCGACAATCATGGCTGACGAGGCCTTGCTGAGCACATTTGCTCAATGTCTGAGTGTACTTTTGCTGGAATAATTCATAGGCATGTGATGATTGCTCTACCTGATGTTTAAGTAATTGCTGACCCCATTGTTCCGCTCCTCGTGGATAAAACTCTGTGTGCTCAACACATTCATACAGCCCAAGATAGGAACTGCATTTTATCTGGTTTTCCAGACTGTAACTGGCATTAGGAAAAATACACAGCTCCTGCCAATTGAGCAGCTGATCCTGCGTGATTCTGAGCGTGCTGCATAGCTCTTCGGCACTGAAAAAGTGTGTATTAAGATGTTGGGACAGACGCATAAAATAAACACTGGTTATATGTACAGTGCTTGTATTGTGTCGGAATCAACCTGTTTAGGCAAGTTGTTTTACAAAATTTCCACTTGCCCCTCGGATCTGACATTTATTTATGTTAAAACTTAGCGCCAACAAAGAACTGAACGATATCCGTATGCGCAACATAAACACCATAAAACAAGCCAGTTTAATTACTGCTATCAAAACACCTTATGATTTGCATGGTAACATTGACCTTGCCGGCTTCGACAGGCTTGTCGACGCTCAGGTAGCGGCGGGCGTTGATGGGATCATTGTGGGTGGTACCACAGGTGAAGGCCAGTTGATGAACTGGGAAGAGCACCTGATGCTCATCGCCCATAGTGTGAATAAATTTTCAGACAGACTGGTGATTGTCGGCAATACCGGTAGCAACAACACCCGTGAAGCGGTCAAAGCAACGGAATATGGTTTCGCATCAGGAATGGATGCTGCACTGCAGATCAACCCTTATTATGGACGTACGTCAGAGGCAGGGTTGAATGAGCACTTTTCGCGTTTGCTTGAGATTGGGCCTGCATTTATCTACAACGTGCCAGGGCGTACAGGTCAGGATCTGACACCTGATATTATAGAGCCACTTGCTCAACATGCTAATTTTGTTGGTATGAAAGAGTGTGCGGGACATGAGCGGATCGCCCATTACGAAGAGAAGGGCATTGCTTGCTGGTCTGGCAACGATGATCAGGCTCATGACAGCCGCCATTTACATCAATCACATGGGGTGATTTCGGTTACCTCAAATCTTGTACCGCAGTTATTCCGAACACTGATGGACAATAAGAATGATGAGTTGAATGCTCAGTTGCAGCCATTGATGAATTGGTTGTTCTGCGAACCAAACCCTATAGCGATTAACACAGCGTTAGCAATGACCGGCGCGGCATTGCCTGTATTTCGCTTGCCTTATGTGCCATTGAACGAGGAACAACAGAAGCTCGGCGCAGAGCTTATCAACAGTCTGAGTCACGAAGCTGTGGTCGGTGGTGCTGCTACAGTCATCAACTCTGAAGATGTTAAATTATATTAACCGCTTACTATTGGTGACACTGAACCCGTAAATAGCGTATAATCTGCGGCCCTTCATTATTGGTCGCAGGTTTTTTGCTATGAATTTTAAGTCTTTCAGTTTTCCCGATGCCTTGTTACAAGCGCTTGATGAATTAAATTTCCATACCCTGACGCCGATACAGCAAGCTGCTATTCCAGTGGTAAGGCGTGGACACGATGTCCTGGCAACGGCGCAAACCGGAACGGGTAAAACCGCAGCGTTTGCACTGCCTGTGATCCACCGTCTGTTGGAGGGAGAGTCACTAGAATCGCCAAGAGCGTTGATCCTGGCTCCGACTCGTGAGTTGGCAGAGCAAATTGCCACTAACTGCGACGCATTTTGTCAATATACCCCTTTAACCGTTCAGGCTGTCTTTGGTGGTGTGAACGTTGATGGCCAAACACAGCGCTTGTCTCAGGGGGTGGATATCCTGGTTGCGACACCGGGCCGTTTGCTCGATTTAATTCGTTTAGGTGCTGTCAGTCTTGCACAAGTTAAATACTTGGTGCTGGATGAAGCTGACCGTATGCTGGATATGGGTTTTATCGCCGATATGCAGAAGGTTATTAACATGGTGAGCGAAGACAGACAGTTGTTGTTATTCTCTGCGACCTTCCCAACAGCCGTAAAACAATTCGCAAAGCAAGTGCTTAGAGAACCAAAACTCGTTCAGGCAGCCAAAGAGAATACGACTGCTGAAACTGTACGGCATGTCGTGTACCCGGTAGAACAAAAACGTAAGCAAGAGTTACTTTCAGAATTAATCGGCAAGAAAAACTGGTTGCAAGTGCTGGTCTTCGTCAATATGAAGGACGATGCAGATCAGCTTGTCAAAGAGCTTGAATTGGATGGTATTAGCGCGACAGTATGTCACGGTGACAAAAGTCAGGGTGCTCGCCGTCGTGCACTACGCGAATTCAAAGAAGGTAAAGTCAGAGTATTAGTGGCAACTGAAGTAGCGGCTCGCGGTATCGACATTGATGGCCTGCCGCGTGTTATTAACTATGACCTACCGTATCTGGCAGAAGACTATGTGCACCGTATAGGCCGTACCGGTCGTGCCGGCAATTCGGGTCAGGCAATTTCTTTTGTGGCGCGAGAGGAAGAGCAGACCCTGATCCACATCGAAACCTTAATAGGGCAAAAGATCAAGCGATACTACTTACCCGGCTATGAGGTCGCGAGCAGAGAAAACCTGATTGAAAACTTGGCCAAGAAGCCATCTCATCAGCGTCGAAAAGCACGTACTAATCGACCAAGCAACCAGGCCAGTGGCGAAGCTCGTGCTAAAAACCGCTCTAAAATTAGTAATGTACGTCAGAGATTAAAAGGCGCCCAGCTAAAATTACAGAAATAACTAAAAGCTAGAGGTCTGGTCCGGCGGGCCAGACCTCAGCGATCAGCGATACATGCCTAATTCAGTCCCTTCTTTTTTACATACCGCTTCAATAGCAGGGTGTCTTGAGATACCTCCCAGATAGCGGCCCAGATGCTCAAACTGCAGTGGAGGTTTGGCAAGCTCGTCTGCCCAGATGCACAGCATAAATAGATAGCAGTCACAGACTGTGAATTGCTCACCGACCATATAGGTCTTGTCCGCGAGATGTCTGTCCAGCAAAGTGAGCATGTCCTGAACCCGCGACTGCTGAGTCCGAATAATGTCATCATACATTAGCGCGCTTTGTGTATGCCGCTCCGGATAGAAATAGATCATCAACTCCGCTTGCACTGTTGTAGTGAGATACATCAGCCATTGATAAAACTCAGCTCTGTGCTGTGGCTCTGAAGGTATTAGGTTGCCTTCAGGATGTTTTTCACATAAATAGAGGCAAATTGCAGCACTCTCAAACAAAACAAACTCGTCATCTACCAGCGTAGGGATCCTTCCTGTGGGGTTGAGCCGTAAGTACTGTGCCGATCTTTGAACATTTTTTTTTCTGTCGACAAGTTCAAGCTGGTAAGGGACCTGGAGGGCTTCTAGAACAAAGTGGGGTGCTAAACTCGCATTGCGTGGATAGTAAAACAGTGTATACATGGTTAGCCTTAAATAGTTTATGTCGTAGGTTGTAAACTCCTTTTCGGCGATTCCTATAGGACTGTAGGACAGCATCGACTATTAAACAAATAGAACCTTGCATATTCGCCAAAAAAAATGCCAGCAAGCGCTGGCATCATTTCGTTAGGGTTGATAATAAATTGGTGAGTTAGGCCCGACAGGTAAGCCAAACCCAAATACCCAGATATAGAAAAGTGCCACCCAGCCGACAAAGAAACACATACTGTAAGGCAGCATGGTTGCGACCAGAGTACCTATTCCCATATCCTTTTTATATTTGGTAGCAACGGCCAGGATCAGGCCAAAATAACTCATCATAGGTGTGATCAGGTTAGTTACTGAGTCACCAATACGGTAAGCGGCCTGAATCGTTTCAGGGGCATAGCCCACCAGCATCAGCATAGGCACAAAAATTGGCGCCGTAACTGCCCACTGAGCCGATGACGATCCCAGGCTCAGGTTAACAACCGCACACATTAAGATAAACAATACGAAGACTTCAGGTCCCGTCAGGTTCAGTGCTTGCAACATAGCGGCGCCATTGATAGCCAGAATAGTTCCCAGGTTTGTCCATTTAAAGAAGGCAACAAACTGAGCGGCAAAGAATACCAGCACTATATACATGCCCATCGAACTCATGCTCTTACTCATGGCATCAATGACGTCACGATCGTTGCGCATGGTGCCAACAACGCGTCCGTAGACAAAACCAGGAATAGCAAATGTCACAAAGATAAATACAACTATACCCTTAAGGAAAGGAGAGCCTGCGACCGCGCCTGTTTCGGGGTGACGCAGAATGCCATTTTCTGGGACTATGGTTAATGCTAGCAGAGCAGAAACAACCAGTAAGGCAACACCGGCCCACTTTAGACCAGATCTTTCTTTGTCAGTGAGATGTTCAATATTGTTGCTTGAGAGATCGATACTGGCTTCATCGGGGTTATATTTACCCAGTCGAGGTTCAACAATGGCTTCCGTTACCCAGGTACCTACGATGGCAATCAGGAATACAGAAATCATCATGAAGTACCAGTTTGCCTCCGGCCCAACCTGATAGCTAGGGTCGATCATCTGAGCAGCAGGAGTGGTAATACCGGCAAGAAGTGGATCTATAGTACCCAGCAATAAGTTTGCACTGTAACCACCCGAAACACCTGCAAATGCAGCCGCCAGACCTGCCAATGGGTGGCGTCCCAGGCTATGGAATATCATGGCTGCCAATGGAATTAAAACAACATAACCGAGTTCTGAAGCGGTATTCGAAAGAATCGCAGCAAACACAACCATAAAGGTAACGAGGCGTTTTGATGCGCCCATTACCATGCCTCGCATTGCAGCAGAGAGCATACCTGAGTGTTCTGCAACACTCACACCCAGAAGTGCGACCAGAACGGTCCCAAGTGGCGCAAAGCCGGTAAAGTTAGTAACGAGTCCGGTGACAATACGCTGCAGACCTTCTGCGCTCATCAAGCTGACTACCTCAATCACACCGTCTGGCGCGCGACCTTTTGCTCCTTCTGGGCGAGGGTCTATGGCACTGAGGCCCATCCAGTCGGCAATGCCACTGAAAACGACAATGGCGACACAGAACATCGCAAACAGAGTGATGGGGTGGGGCAGCATATTGCCCAGAAACTCAACCGTTGCTAAAAAGCGGTTAAACAGGCCGCCTTGCTTTTGGTTGGATTGATCAGCTGACGTCTCTACAGCATTCGACATAGCAAATTTCTCGGTTATAAAAAATGCCGTTACTCTACCACCATTCACTCGCTAGTTTTATAGCAAAGCGTTAATTTTGAAAGATTCTGAGACAAAATGAGTAAAATACTCAGCTGTACCTAACAATAAAGGTCAATCTTTGGCCTCGTTAGCCATTTGGTATATAAAGTTGAGCTTATTGATAAAGTCCTCTTTATTCTTCTCGTGCTGGTAATCCATATGATAAGTATTGTGAAAACCAAACCTGAGTAACAAAGCACTGCCTTCAAGATAGATGGTATAGCCATCGGGATCTGAGTAGGCACGGATCCCCTC
This sequence comes from Pseudoalteromonas sp. AWH4_217, assembly GCF_056161105.1. NCBI lineage: Bacteria > Pseudomonadati > Pseudomonadota > Gammaproteobacteria > Alteromonadales > Pseudoalteromonadaceae > Pseudoalteromonas > Pseudoalteromonas sp. AWH4_217. Next base: position 139,643 of record NZ_JBSWYM010000009.1, read on the forward strand.
AAACAGCTTACCGTTTTCCTCTGCTTCACCATGTTGCTGAATATATTCATATACGGCGAGTATTTGACGACTATCGATTTCATTTTTCATATCTTACTCCTGTCATAGCAATGGGTTTGCAACTTCCTTCGACCAGGGCACCAAACCTAACTGAATTCAACTGGCCCTGGTTCCACTGTAACCTAAGCTGTGGCAGGATCAATGTCTCTGACCGCATTTTAGGAGTTGTTTTGCAGTTACATTTTTTAGGGACTTCATCAGGAAGCCCGAGTCTGAGCAGAAATATGTCAGCAACCGGCGTCAGTTTCGACAAAAGCAAATCCTGGTTGCTGGTAGACTGTGGAGAAGCGACTCAGCACCAGCTTCTAAAGTCCGATTTATCCGCCTATCACTTAAGTGTGATTTGTATCAGCCACCTGCATGGCGATCATTGTTATGGTTTACCGGGTTTACTCGCGTCTATGGCCATGTCAGGCAGGCAAGCTCCGGTTCATCTTATTGCCCCTCAGGCGGTCATCCAGTTTGTTATGTCGACACTGGCAGTAACTCAAGTGGCTTTGCCGTTTAGTCTGTATACGATGCCAATTGAGCAAAATGATCAGTTAGTGTGTTTTGAGTTTTGTAAGATAGAAATTATTGCGCTGAAACACCGAGTGCCCAGTTTCGGATTCAAAATCACAGAAACTGGCATCCCGCGTAAATTAAGAGTGGCCCAGTTGGCAAAGGACGGTGTTACAAGCGGTCCACATTACAACTCCCTGCAAAAAGGTCAGGATGTCAATTTTGCAGGGCGACAACTACGCGCTGATACTTATGCCTTTCCCAGCTGGCAGCCTAGAGTGGTGATTATTTGCGGCGATAACGAAAAACCTGCGTTGTTGACACCCCATTGCGCCGAAATTGACATGTTGGTTCATGAGGCAACGTTTACCCACTCTGACCTTATGAAGGTCGGCACGCACACAGGGCATAGCGATGCTAAACGGGTTGCGCAGTTTGCACAGCAGCAAAACGTCAGTGCATTAACTCTGACTCATTTTAGTGTCAGATATCATGGTGAAGGCATGCTGGAAGCACTTGAGCAGGAAGCCAGAGCTTATTTTCAGGGTACATTGCATCTGGCTTTCGATTCTTTGGTGGTGACTATTCCCAAACGACTACTTTCTGAGTGAACAGAATAGGCCCCAGTCTTGTTCAACCTGGCTTGCATAATGGTTTGCTGACGCGATAAGTTCGGTTTTATACTCCGGCATGATGTCACAGACAACTTGCTGGAACATCAATGAGCGACGGTCGCCACGCATATGTGCATAGGCCAGGGCTTTGGCACAGGCTTCTGTATACTGACTCAAGCCATTGCGCTCAGCGGCACGTTTGCCTAACACAATGTGCTCCGGATCAATGCCAACGCGGGCATGATGGCGGGAACGTACTAGCCAGTGGACTCCTTGCCATAACGCATCATCCAGAACCAGATCGGGCCTGCGCTGCATCTGACGCTGGCAATTGACCGTCAGGTGAGCATGATTGAGTCGATTTGTTGGGCTCAGGTCGGCATTATAATGTAAGGGGGCGGCGAGTCTTTGCTGCTTGACTTCGACTATGTGGTATAGCTCAGCTGAAGAGCAACATTTCGGACCTACCAGTAAGTAATAACGTTTGAGATTATTCGACCCCGTGCCAGCATCAATGCGCTCAACGCAATCGACTATCTCGTCGTCAACATATGGGCGGAAATATTCAACTAAGGTATTGTACAAATCTTCATGAAGCCGAGAGAATTTCTCACCATTGTCCTTAAACCTAAGAGGGGTAGTGTTGAGATCTACTTCTTTGGCCAGGCTACTTTTTAGGTTAAATGCGACGCCCCCGACCAGGCGCTGCAGGCCCTTTTGCCAACGCTTGTGTAATATATGCTCCTGGTTGAACTCGGTCAGGGCACTTTGATTATTGTTTTCTCCCCGCAATGAGGCCTGGCAGGTAGCCACATAACTGTCAATGAAAGTCTGTTGGGCCTGATTAACCTGTGCCGAGTCCGCCAGCGGCTTTTGCCTGAGCTTTAAATCATCGCTGGAGCTCTGAAGCAAGGCACCCTCTTGCTGGGCAAGCGGTATGCTGACCAAAAAACGCAGCAGATCCCAAACTGCATGACCAATACAGGCATCATCAAAATCGTTGGGTGAAAAAACCAATGTCTCACCATGAGAGCCTTCTTCACTCAAAAAGCCAAAATTACTGGCATGACAATCCCCCTGGACATAAGTCAGGGGTAACTCAAACAGTGGTTGTGGCAATGTAATGACATCATTGGCAATGTCTCTGTACATTAAAGGGGCGCTGCCACGGAAAAAACGGAATGCGCTCGACGCCATTTTAGTGTGTTTAGGCAAAGTCATGCTTGGGTGTGTACCATCATGGTGATCAAAATATTGACCCAGTACATCTGCTCTTTCCATTAGTCCTTCCTCTTATGTTTGATACCTAAATGCTCTTTTGCCAGTTTAACCACATTTGGGTCAACCGGAGGCGGTGTAATATCGACCCCCTCACTTAGCGTTTTAACTAGCGTTTTTAGTACTTCTACCCGGGTATACCATTTGTGCTCTGCAAGTACCAGATGCCAAGGCGCTTGTTGGGTATCGGTCAGGGTAAACATGTCATCTACAGCTTGCTCATATTCTTTGCGTTTATTGCGATTTCTAATATCTTCTTCTGTCAGTTTCCAGCGTTTGTAGGGGTTGTTTAGTCGTTCCTCGAAACGTTTGAGTTGCTCGTCGGCGCTGATATGTAAAAATAGTTTTACCACTTTGACGTTGTCATCATGGAGCAGGCGTTCAAATTCATTGATTTCCTGGTAAGCACGCTGCCACTGCGTTTGTGTCGCAAACCCTTCAACACGTTCTACCAGCACTCGGCCGAAATAGGAGCGGTCAAAAATAGTCAGCGTGCCGGCTTTGGGCAACTTGTTATAGAAGCGATAAAGATAGTGTCTGCTTTGTTCTTCTTCTTTGGGGGCACTGATGGGGAAAACCTGATATCCTCGAGGATCCAGGCGTTCAGTAATGCGGCGGATAGCGCCGCCTTTACCTGCGGCATCCCATCCTTCAAAGATAATCAGCGCCCTGTGGCCCTGATGGTAATACGCTTGTTGCACATGTAGCAGCTCATTCTGCCAGTATTTGAGTGCCTGACGATAGGCCTTTTTGTCATCCAGCGCAGGATGTTCCAACGGTGCCTTAACCGTGATTTTGCGATTCAATAGTACACTTAACTTTGGTTCAATATTCACAGCTGCACCTCGTTGGCAGTTTATACTGTCATGACCGCGACACGTTGTCAGCTAAACAGCTTCTACGCTAGCTCACATAAATGACAGTTTAGTTAAGGTCATTATCCGACAACAGAAAACTTAACCTGTAATCTGCCCTGAAACAACCGGTGTGTGGTCACATACTGACATAGTTTTTGCTGTGGAGTATTGATCTGGCAAGGGAAATAGATTTGACTGACAATAAAAAAGCAGCCGATTGGCTGCTTTAACAAGTTACTGTGATATACGCTTAACGTGCGTTAGTACTCTCGAAAATCTTGTCGGCTGATGCAGCAACAAAGCCCGTGTAGATCTCGCCATCTGGCTTGTTGTAGCGTAGTGCGAACTCGTAGAAACAGCTTGGAATGCTGAATTCACCATCGCTGAAAGCAAGGGTATGGTGGTCTGCCAGAGTAGATGACTGTTCAAGTAGCACTTCAGGAGAACCTTTGATCTCGCCGCCCGATGCGTTTAGTTCGAATCCAGCATCTTTCAACGCTTGGTTTACGGACTCAATAGTCTCGAAGTTGCCCAGATGGTTAATACTGACTGTAAAGTGGTTAGCACGGTAGCCCCAGGCTGCCATCCAGGCTGCGTATTCAGACTCGGCCAGAAGTTGTTTGTAAGTTTCATGGCTGACCTGCCAGTGCGTACCTGAATACAGGAAGTTGTCAGCAGTGACGGCGCTCTCATCGATTTGCTCAACAAGTTCGTTCACAATGGCTTGAAGTTCTTCAGAGCACTTTTCAACCAACAGCTCAGAGATGAATACTTTTGGCTTAGTCGGGTCGCTGTGTTCGAAATGTTTAGCGTATAGTTTTTTAGCTTCGAAGTGGTATTCACCGCACTCTGTATAGCCTACCGCTTTGAAATGAGCAGCCAGTTTTTCCAGGCCAATTTTTTCGTGGTTAAAGGTACGCAGTGCAATATGATCGTTGATCACGTCATCTTGCTGTGTAGAACCAAGTAGTTCGTGAACTTTAACAGCAGAAGGAGTAACTTCAAGGTAGTTATTCCATAGTTTTTCAAATAAGCTATCTACATTGTTGTGCATAATGACAATCCTTAAAATGGCGGCTCAGCCGCGTTAAATGTTACGACTAAGCACGACGCAAACGTTTAATTCAGTTGTGACATCAGGCGAAGATATTGGTTAGTCAAATAACCTGATGTACTAATGTGTATCAGAGTATAAACCCGCTGATTTCATCGCCCTCACAGACTTGAAGTGCTGTTGCAATGTCGGCACTTACTTTGAACGTGCTGGAGTCCGCGCACCACCTAACCTGAGTGGCAAAAGTAGCCCTAAAATCGGCTAAACGACAGTTAGAAACAGACCAGGTTTCGCTTCCCGTTATACTAAGTTCAGCTGAGCTGACGATGCGTGCACGACCGCGTTTAGTTTCACGTACCGTTTTAATGTTGTGCAGTCTGGACTCAACGGTTGGACCTGCATCGAATAAATCAACATAGCCTCGGTGTTCGAACCCCTCTTTTTGCAGCAGTCGCAGGGCAGGCTTGGTTTTTTCGTGCACCTGACCTATTACTGCCTGTGCCTTCTTGCTAAGTAAGTTTGCATAGATCGGGTACTTTGGCATTAGCTCACTGATGAATACTTTGTCACCGAGCCCGACGAGATGATCAGCCTGAGGAAATTCAATGCTGAAAAAGTGTTCCTGCAACCATTGCCAAAATGGTGAATGTCCGTCTTCATCACTGACGCCACGCATTTCGGCAATCACGGTATCGCTGAAGCGTTCGGCATGCAGTGCCATAAAGTTAAAGCGCGTGCGAGACAAAAACCGGCCGGCCAGGCCCTGACGGAATGGCTCTCTCAGGAACAAGGTACAGATCTCGGACGCACCTGTGTAGTCATTGCACATGGTCAGGATGTCGACTGTGTTGTAAACATTCAGGGTGCGCGAATGGTGAACTGTTTTGCCTAAGTGATAGTGGTACAGCGGGGTTTGCATGCCAACTGCAGCTTCAATTGCGGTGGTGCCTAAGATCTCACCACTGTTGCTGTCTTCCAGTACAAACAAATAGCCTTCGTCGGTACGCAAGCCGGCAGTTTTTTTAAAGCTGTTTTCTGAGCGTGCAATTTTACTGCTTAGTAAATCATCATCAACAGGCAGGGACGTGAATCCGTGGCCAGACTCGACAGCGATGGTTTTTAAAGCCGCAAAATCTTTTTCTGAAATAGGTCTGAGTACTTGCATAGATTTAGCAGGGCGCTTTCGCGCCCCTCACCATTAACCGTTCACAACATCCGCTACTGCCAGCTCAAAGCGAGCCAGACCAGCCTGGATATCTTCATCCGGAATCACCAACGATGGTGTGAATCGAACCACATTCATACCTGCAACCAGTGCCATCAAACCATGCTTGCCGCTGGCAACCAGGAAGTCACGGGCGCGACCATTAAACTTGTCGTTCAGAACTGCTCCAAGCAGTAGCCCTTTACCACGTACTTCGCTAAATACATTATACTTTTCGTTGATAGCAGCAAGGCCGTCACGGAATAGTTGCTCTTTACGTTTTACGTCTGCCAGTAATTGCTCATCATTAACAGTGTCGAATGCAGCTTCAGCTACCGCACAGGCTAGTGGGTTACCACCGTAAGTCGAACCATGAGTACCGATTTTTAAGTGTTTGGCAATGTCTTTGGTTGTTAGCATTGCGCCAATTGGGAAACCACCACCCAGTGCCTTAGCCGTAGTAAGGATATCAGGTGTTACGTTCAGACCCTGGTATGCATACAGGTCACCTGTACGGCCAACGCCAGTTTGTACTTCGTCAAAAATCAGCAGTGCGTTATGTTTATCACATAATTCGCGTACGCCCTGAATGAATTCCTGGGTGGGTGGAATGATACCGCCTTCACCTTGCAACGGTTCCATCATGACCGCGCAGGTTTTGTCAGAGATTAGTTTGGCAAAGGTCTCAAGGTCATTGTAGTCAACATGGGTCACATCTTGCGGTTTAGGTCCAAAGCCATCTGAATATGCAGCCTGACCACCTACGGTAACCGTGAAAAATGTACGACCGTGGAAGCCTTTATTGAATGCGATGATTTGAGTTTTTTCTTCTGAAAAGTTATCAATTGCCCAACGGCGTGCAAGTTTCAGTGCTGCTTCATTGGCTTCTGCGCCTGAGTTGGCAAAATAGACTTGCTCACCAAAAGTGGCGTCTGTTAGTTTTTTCGCCAAGCGAAGAGCTGGTTCATTGGTCATCACATTTGACAGGTGCCAGATTTTCTCACCTTGTTCTTTCAGCGCGTTAACCAAAGCAGGGTGACAATGGCCAAGACAGTTTACGGCGATACCACCAGCGAAGTCGATGTACTCGTCGCCTTTTTGATCCCAAACACGTGAACCTTTCCCTTTTACAGGGATCACTTCAGATGGATTGTAGTTTGGTACCATTACTTCGTTAAACAACTCGCGATTCACTTGCATGATGACTTCCTCTTAATAAATCTTTACTTCTTCAGGGCTATTTTGGGCGCTCATCTGCAACAGACGAATCCGCATTCCCCGCTTTTTTGTCATTATTACGCGTTGTGTTGTCAATTTGCAGTGCAAAAATAAATAAAATGATTAAAATAACGATCAAAATGACGATTGAAGTTTTCACAATGATCCATTCACAAGACGAACGTTTACTTTCTGAACTGAGGAAAAATGCCCGTGCCAGCATCTCTGAGCTGGCAAGAACGCTTGATATGTCCAGGACAACGGTCCAAAGTCGTTTACAAAAATTGGAACAAAATGGGGTGATCCAAGGCTACAGTGTTGAGCTGGGCAGACAATATCAGGCGTCTCAGGTTGCTGCCCATGTGTCTATTAAGGTCAGACAAAAACTGACCGCACAAACCAATAATGCACTTAAGCAGATCAATAATATCTCGGCTTTGTACGCCATCAGCGGCGAATACGATATGATTGCGGAGGTGGAAGCACAAAGTCTTGAACAGCTGAGCCAGCTGCTCGACGACATAGGGAACCTGGAAGGGGTAGAACGCACGACTTCTTCGGTGATTCTGGAAACCAAGTTTAAGCGCTAGAGAGCTCATGATGGCTTAACTGGATTCAGGCAGCCACACACTGGTTCCTGTAGAAGCAATATGGTTCATGTTACTTTTAAGCACTTTGTTACCCACTCGGCTCGAGGTTTCGGGGCGCGAGACCAGGTAACCCTGAACACAGCGTATGCCCATTTGTTTAACCAGCTCAAACTGATCAACCTGCTCGACCCCTTCGGCAACAATTTTAAGGTCCAGCTGTGCACCGAGCTCGCTGATTGAATTGAGTATCTTGTAATACTTAGGATTGTCCTTTGCCTGAGAAATAAATAGCTTGTCAATTTTGATAACATCAATTGGCAAGTCTGCCAAAGTGCTCAGTGAGCTAAACCCAGTACCGAAGTCATCAATAGCAATAGTGACGCCCGCTGCACGGCAGCGCTCCAGCTGAGCGATGATTTCATTGCTTGCGGTGATCAGCGTTGACTCTGTTATTTCCAGCATTAAAGAGGTGGGAGGCAGACCAGTTTTTTCTAAAGCAGCCATCACCCAATCGAAAATAGCGCGGTGTTTGAGCTGGATCCCAGAGACATTAACCGAGATGCGTACTCGTTTCATCCCCGCATTGTGCCAGGCCGACATCTGGCGACAAGATTCCAGTAAAATCCAGTCACCAAGATCCAATATGAGATTCGACTCTTCGGCAATAGGAATAAATTCAGAAGGAGGAATAAGCCCTTCAATCGGATGATGCCAACGAGCCAAAGCTTCAAAGTAATCGATTGAGCAATCTTCCACATGGACTATGGGTTGAAATGACAGGTGGAAGTTCTGTGACGCAATTGCCAGTCGCAACTCTTCCAGCAAGTAATGATAGCGTCTGATTTTGTTACCCATTTCCGGCGAATAAACTCGGAAGATACCCCGGCCATCCGTTTTTGCCCGATACATAGCAACATCAGACATCTGCAGCAAGGCATTTGGGGTCGCTGCGCTGTCTGGGTATACCGCAATACCGATACTTGCGCTGATTTTAACCAGTTTGTTACCCAGTACAAAATCACGCTCAATTTCTCCAAGAATGGTCTGCGCCACTTCAGTGCAAAACCCAGTATCTTTCAAGTCTGGTATAAAGATAGAAAACTCATCGCCACCAAGTCGCGACAGGTTTTGGTCTAGTCCATGCACAGCATGAAGTGCTTGCAACTGATACTGGCGTACTACCTGGCATAAACGCTCGGCAACCTGAATTAATATTTCATCACCAAAGCTGTGCCCGAAAGAATCGTTCACCTGCTTAAATCCGTCCAGGTCGATAAATAATAAGCCACATTTACTTTGCTGTTGCTCAGCCATCGCCAACTCATTGCTGATGTGCTCAATGTAAGCGTGGCGGTCTATCAGCTTGGTTAGTTTGTCCTGGAAGACATGGCTGTCAGTCTTTATTTTTATACGCTGAATATTGCTCGCTATGGTATGAACGGCGTGACTTATTTGGGCTACTGACCCCCCAATTGGTAGGGCTTTGTAATCTATTTCAAGATTACCAATGATATCTTGCAGGTCTCGGTCAATATCGGATAGCGCTTTGGTTCGTGTATGTTGTTGTCTTAATTCGCGCAATCTGGTCAGAGTGAGTAACAGCATCACCATAATCAGTAACAGCAAAACAGGCGAAGAGAGAACGCGAGTTAAGACGTGCTTTACAGTCACCGAAACGGTGCCCATTTGATCTTGCTTAATCAGGACATGTGTTTGGCTGTTTACATCTAAAAAACGTTGATCAGGGAACAGAAACCCAAACCACGGTGTATGTTCAGTTTGTGCGCTTAAGGGCTGTTTATGCAATGCCACAGTGGTACGACCGGTTTGAACGTCGACTACATGTTTTGTAAACAGCAGGCTAATGACGATGCCAATCACGACAAAACAGACAATACAGGTTGCTATATTTTTAAAAACACTTTGCATGATTGAGCGTATCCACCTACCTAATGAAATTCATCCCTGCCAGGAGCAGTAAGTATACTATAAATAAGCCCTAAGTATGACATGTTTTACACCTAATTCAGGGTGATCTTAATCGCAGCTCAGTGCCTCACTGTATTCTAAATTATTAATACTGCGGTGATGTGTTTGAGATCAAGTATCAATTAAATTCACTTTACACGAGAATAGTTCTCACCTAACTTTTTAACAAGTTTTGGCGCGTTTATTGCCCGTATACTAATATACAGGCAGTTGTGCCAGCTTTCTAAGTGAAAATCACCACATTTGTGCAAGACTGGACTGTCATTGCACTGTAATGAAGCGTACACACTGTATGTAGACAATGAGCAATTATGCTTTGTAGTTTCACAGCAACCGTTCGTCTAGCTGTAACGGGCACGGCACTGTGGCAAGGATAAACAACCTAGCGGTTTTTTGGAGCCCACAATGTTAACTAAGCGTTTTTTCAAAACAAAAAGCGAAGCGGAAGTCACGTTTGAAATCACTCATCCGGAAGCTCTTAAAGTTGAGTTGGTCGCTGAATTCAACGACTGGCAGCCTTTAACGATGAAATTCCACAAAAAAGACAAACGATTTAAGCTTAAGTATCGCTTACCGACCGGGCACGAGTATCATTTTAGATATCTGATTGATGGTGAATACTGGGACAATGACGAGCAGGCCGATGGTTATGTGCCAAACGGCTTCGGGACGCAAAACAGCGTTGTTGATACACGTAAACAGGCCTAAGCGCAATGCAAGGGCTGGATCAGCTGTTTTACCTGCATGGAATAGGCTATGACTACACTAAGTATAATGGCGAACATGTCTATTTCGATCACCAAACAAGGCTCAGCGCGCTACGCTGTTGTGGTGTAAACACCGAAAATGGCTCTCAAGTTGATGAGCTGAACTTTGATCTCGATGTCAAGCCCTGGCTCAATGTGGTCGAAGAGGTGACACTGGCTGATGCCAACAGTGGGGAGTTTTCGTTAAAGATATCTGAATCATATCGAAGTGACTCTATCGTTATTCGTATTCCGGAACTGTCTTTGTCTGTCACTATCGGATTGTCACAAGCACCGGTGTGCGGTGACTATCGCTATGAAAGTCAGACTTATCTTGAGGTTAAAGTTAGGCTAGGTCAGCTGCCAGTCGGCTATTTTGAAACGGAAATAGAAGGGCCGTTTGGGACAAAAACAACACAATTGTGGTCAGTGCCACCACGCTGCTACACAATAGAAAACGACCACGAAAAACGAGTTGGCCTGTCGGTTCAGCTTTACACTTTGTGCAGTGCACGTAATTCAGGCATAGGCGATTTTAGGGATCTATACCAGCTGATAACCAGTGCTGCTGCCAATCAGTGTGACTTTATTTTGCTCAATCCACTTCACTTGCTATTTGAAGCGCAACCAGAGCGGGCAAGCCCCTATAGTCCTTCTCACCGCTGTCTGATTAATCCTTTGTATATTGCACTGGATTGGAGCGTTGAATCGCTCAGCAAAGACTATCATCTGGTTATTGAAACGAGTGATGAGTCTGCTCAGAGCAGCCACCGTGGAGACTACATTGACTATTGCGCCGTAGCTGAGGTGAAGTACCGTCAGTTAACGCACTTGTTTGAGCAATGCCAAGGTGTACGAGCAGTTTGCGAGGCAATCGAAGCGTTTAAACTAAGCAGAACACAGGCGTTAGACCTGAGTTTTCTTAGCGAGCGAGAATGGTTTTTTCAGTGGCTGGCCTATGAGCAATTAAGCGCATGCCAGTTGCTTACAAAGGCATCTGGGATGGTGATTGGGCTGATCAATGATCTCGCTGTAGGGTGTGCAAAAGAAGGGCATGAGTTTGCTCAAAATGACGCACTATTCGCACGAGGAGCCAATGTTGGCGCGCCACCGGATCCATGGGCGGAATCAGGGCAGAACTGGGGGCTTCCAGCCCTGAATCCAGTCACCTTGAAACAAGGTAGGTACGCCTATTTTCGCTCATTGGTGAAAAGCAACATGATGTCCGTTGGCGCACTGCGTATTGACCACGTTATGGCTATCAGGCGTTTGTGGTGGTGTTTTGAAGCCGACGGTCAGCAAAGCGGGTGCTATGTTTACTATCCGTTTGAACATTTACTGGCCATTTTGAAGATTGAATCTCATCTCAATCAGACTATGGTGATAGGAGAGGACCTGGGCATTGTGCCGTCTGAAATATCAACCGCCATGGAGGAGTCAAATCTCTACGGCAATATTTTGATGTATTTCGCAAAAGATCCGTGTGGTCATTTTAAGCCAGCTCACCAATATCGTTCAGATACGTTACTGATGGTCGCCAATCACGATGTTGCGCCGTTTTTTGCGTGGTGGAATTGCTTGGATGTAGGTCTCAGAAAAGAATACCAATTGTGTAATGAACAAGAAGCTGCGCAGATGGCGCTGACAAGAAATGAAGATAAAGAGCGCCTGTTATCCTGGCTTGAGCTAAGTGCAATGCAAGCTGAGCAGATTAAAAGCGACGCTATGCGTGTGTACTGTGCGGTTCTTAAGAAGCTAGCTGCGAGTCCGAGCAAATTACTGGCTATCCAGCTGGACGATCTGGAACAGCAACAACTACCCGTCAACATCCCTGGCACAGACCGGGAATATCCCAACTGGCGCCGACGTTTGGCTGTAGAGGCAGAGCAAACAATCAAGCAAAACAGTGACTTAATGACAGAAATTAAAAGGATCAGAGAGCAGGCATGAATTCAGCGAGTAAGACGCCCATTATTACCCACGACTATGCAGCACAGATCTCGGCACTAAAAGCCGGGTGTTTTCGTGATGCCTTCTCTTTTCTCGGTTTACATAGTGCCGGGCAGGGATCCATTATCCGAGTATATGTGCCCGGTGCACTGTCAATCACTGTTTTGCATGACAAACAACTGACCGAGCTTCACAGAATAAACGACTCTGCATTGTTTGTGATGCAGTTTGGCCAACCGGTTTCTTCAGGTTACCTGCTGAGAATCGAATACCCTGAAGCGACGATTACAACTCGGGATGCTTACGATTTTAGCAGTGCGCTTGACGAGGCTGCCATGTACCTGTTTAACGAAGGGTCGTTAGAGCACGGTCATTTGCATTTTGGCGCCCGTGCTATTTCACATCAGGGGTGTGCAGGTACCCAATTTTGTGTTTGGGCGCCGAACGCACGTAGTGTATCTGTGATAGGTGAGTTTAATCATTGGCAGGCTACCCAGCATTTTATGCGCTTTCACCCTGCCAGTGGCGTGTGGGATCTATTTGTGCCGCATCTTACGGGCGAGCAGGGATACAAATACTCCATTGTTGGAGTGGATGGTGTTGTGACTGAACGCGCTGACCCATATGCAATCAAAATGCAACAGGCCCCAGGCACCGCAAGCGTTATTCAGCCTGAGCAGCATAATCTGCCTCTCAGCCAGCAGGAGCAGGAGCGGCGTCGTGAGCGCAACGCTGTTGATGCGCCCATCACAATTTATGAAGTGCATTTAGGGTCGTGGAAACGCAGAGCTCAGGAAAATGGTCGATATCTGACATACCGTGAACTGGCTGATGATTTACTGCCTTATGTGAAGAGCCTAGGGTTTACTCATATTCAGCTTATGCCTGTCAGTGAGTATCCTTTCGATGGTTCCTGGGGATACCAGCCTGTGGGGTTATTTGCGCCAACCAGCCGGTTTGGTAGCCTAGAAGATTTCCGCTATTTCATTGGGCAGTGTGCTGAGCTGGACCTGGGCATATTAGTCGATTGGGTCCCAGGGCATTTTCCCTCTGATCCACATGGATTACATCGTTTTGATGGCACACACCTTTATGAACATGCCGACAGCCGGCAGGGCTTTCACCCTGACTGGAATACTTATATCTATAACTATGAACGACCAGAAGTTAAGAGCTTTTTACTTTCCAATGCAAATTACTGGCTGGACGTATTTAAACTCGATGGGCTAAGAGTCGATGCTGTGGCCTCTATGCTTTACCTGGACTATTCTCGCAAAGATGGTGAATGGGTTCCAAACCAGTTTGGTGGCAGAGAAAATCTGGGGGCGATAGACTGCATCAGAGCGGTGAATACACGCGGATATGGCCGGCATCCACATATTATGATGGTTGCAGAGGAGTCAACTGCATGGCCTGGTGTTACTCAAACGGTTGAGCACAATGGGTTGGGATTTGGTTACAAGTGGAATATGGGCTGGATGAATGACAGCTTAAGCTATATGCAGCGAGACCCCGTTCATCGTAAATATCACCATCACGAAATGACTTTTTCAATGGCCTATGCTTACTCGGAAAACTATATTTTACCTCTGAGTCACGATGAGGTCGTGCATGGTAAAGGTGCATTATTGAGTAAAATGCCAGGTGATGACTGGCAACAATTCGCCAATTTGCGTGCCTATTATGGTTTTATGTATGCGCACCCAGGTAAGAAGCTTTTGTTTATGGGCAGTGAACTGGCTCCGCGTACAGAGTGGGATCATAATTCAGGGTTGGACTGGACGCTACTGGAATCACCAGCGCACAATGGTATATACCAGACTATCAAGTCCTTGAATCAACTTTACACTAACTCCCCGGCTTTGTTTGAGCTTGATAACTCGGCGTGCGGATTTCAGTGGATAGATTGTCACAATGGTGAACAATCGATTTTAAGCTTTGCCCGTTTCGGCAAATCACGCGCAGATCTCATGCTGGTGGTGTGTCATTTTACGCCGCAGGTTTTGTACAGCTATCGGATTGGTGTGCCTCAGGCAGGTATCTATCAGGTCGTGTTTAACTCGGATGACGCTGATTTATATGGCAGTGGCATAACCCCCGTCGCACATCAACAGCAAATGCTGCAGAGCAAAGCAATTGGTAGCCATGGCTTTGAGCACAGCATAGAAATAACGATTCCTCCGTTAAGCACCGTGTATTTACAGTATTTGGGTACTGACGAGTCATGTTAACGTCGCACCGAGGCCAATCTGCCCCATTAGGTAGCTCATTGCACGAACAAGGCGTGAACTTTGCTGTATATGCCCCAGATGCGACTGAGGTACAGCTATGCTTGTTTGATCAAAGCGGGCACAGTGAAATCGCCGCGCTTACAATGTATCGTCATGAGGGAGGCTTGTGGTCTGTGTTTGTCTCTCCGCTGCGCGCAGGTGCTTTGTACGGTTTCAGGGTCAAAGGTCTCTATGATCCCGACAAAGGCCAACTGTTTAACCATCACAAGTTGTTATTGGATCCCTATTGTAATGACTTTCAGGGCGAGTTTACCTGGAGTGAGCGACATTTTTGTCACTTGCCAGTTGGGACATTCAACACCAGCGATAACGCGGTGGATATGCCCAAGTCCAGGGTTGAAGATATACCCAGATATGACGGGGCAAGGCCCGGTATTCCCTGGTCTAAAACCCTCATTTATGAGTGCCATGTGCGAGGCGCTACGCAACAATGTGAGTTTGTGCCGAAGCATTTGCGTGGCAAGTTCCTGGGGCTTAGCCACAGCAATTTTGTGGCACACCTTGCCAGCCTGGGTGTTACAACACTTGAGTTATTGCCATGTCATGCATTTATTTCTGAGCAGTTCTTAACAGCCAAAGGGTTAAAAAACTACTGGGGTTATAACTCACTGAGCTTTTTTGTCCCCCATAAAGCCTACCTGGTTGACGGACAAATCAAAGAATTCCAGCAAATGGTGCGAGAGTTGCACCGGGCCGGGATAGAAGTGATCCTGGACGTGGTTTATAACCACACAGCGGAGGGGGGAATGGATGGCCCGATGTTGTCACTCAAAGGGTTAAATAACACGGGTTACTATCGCATGGTGGGTGAGCCGGCAAACTATATTAACGACACCGGGTGTGGCAACACGCTTAATATAGACGATCCTTATACCCTAAAATTGGTTGTAGATAGCCTGAGATACTGGGTTGAATATATGGGGGTGGATGGATTTAGGTTTGACTTAGCAACGATCTTGGCGAGGACCGAACATGGCTTTACTCAAAACCATGCATTTTTACAGGTACTCACACAAGATCCTGTGCTGAGCAAAGTAAAGTTGATTGCAGAACCTTGGGATGTAGGACCAGGAGGCTATCAACTAGGCGGTTTTCCATCACCCTGGCGCGAGTGGAATGACAAATATCGGGATACTGTGAGGCGTTTTTGGCGTGGGGATGCAGGGACTTTGTCAGAATTGGCTAAGCGGGTACATGGTTCGCATGAGCTGTTTGAACACAACCAGCGTGGGCCGCTCAATTCCGTGAACTTCCTTACCAGCCATGATGGATTTACGCTGGCGGACTGGGTGAGTTATGAGCAAAAACATAACTTTGCCAATGGGGAAGATAATCGCGATGGTCACAGTGAAAATATCTCCTTTAATTGTGGTGTAGAAGGTGAGACTGAACACGGACATATCCTCTCGTTAAGGCTTCAAATTCAGAAAAGTGCGCTCATAACGCTGATGATGTCCAAAGGCGTACCAATGTTGGCGGCAGGCACCGAAATTGGCCACTCACAGCAGGGCAATAACAACGCCTATTGTCAGGACAATGAAATTAGCTGGCTAGACTGGCCTGCGAGCATCGTTGGGCGCCGAACTCAAAATAAAAGGTTGACTGACTGGTGCGCCAAAGATGAGGCCAGTGTGCTATGCGACTTAATGTCTAGGCTTCAGAAGTTAAGGTGTGATTACGCCATATTCCATCATCCATTTTATATTCATACCAAAGATGAGCGGTTCAATATTAGCTGGTTTGGCAAAAATGCAATGCCTATGACTGAAGGTGATTGGCATGACAGCCACAACAAAACGCTTATCTATATGCTGACAGATACGCTTAGAAAGCAAAATTTGTTAGTGATATTGCACGCCGGAAACGACGATCTGCAGGTCAAGCTACCCGTGATTCCAGGAACAATCTGGAAGCTGCTACTGAGTTCAGTACATCCTACTGAAACCAGCGATAATGGCCATCAGACTCAAACCCTGAGCGCACACAGTGCCTGGGTATACCAATCTCTTAACGAGGATCTCAAGAATGACTAAGAAAACGTCAAATGTGTGTGTTGTAAAGCATTGGCAGGAAGCCCCAAAGCTGGACGAGAGTACGCTTGCGGATGATCTGATGCGACACTTTTACTATACCCTAGGGCGCGACAAAGTTGGAGATTCAAAACACTATTTATTTCAGGCACTGGCGCTGACAGTCAGAGATCGACTGGTGGCCAGATGCAGAGCAACCAATCAATACCTGGCAGACAACAATTGTAAGCGGGCAGCCTATTTGTCGCTGGAGTTTTTGATGGGGCGGGCATTAGGTAACGCAGTACTCAGTCTTGACCTGGAGAAGCAAACTCGTGATGCACTTAAAGAATACTGCACTGAATTTGAATCCGTGGAACAGGCCGAGCACGATGCTGGTCTCGGGAACGGAGGTCTGGGTCGTCTGGCTGCGTGTTTTTTGGATAGCTGTGCAACGCTTGCGTTACCCGTGATTGGTTATGGGATCCGTTACGAATATGGCATGTTCAATCAGTCGTTGGACCAAGGGTTCCAGGTTGAGCATCCGGACAACTGGCTACGTGAGGGGCATCCCTGGGAAATGCCTGCACCGGAGCAATCCCGAGTGATTAAGTTCTTTGGTCATGTAGAGACTCACCAGGATAAACAAGGTCGCTCTCATCGTATCTGGGTGAATACTCAGGATGTACTGGCAGTACCTTACGATGTGCCGATCCCTGGTTACCGAAATGGGGTTGTCAACACCCTGAGACTCTGGAAATCAGAGGCTACGGATGAGTTTAACCTAAAAGAGTTCAATGCCGGAAGTTACTCTGAAGCGGTTGCCAAAAAGAATCTGGCAGAGCAAATCACTATGGTGCTATACCCAAATGACAGTAGCGAAAACGGAAAAGAGCTCAGGCTTAGGCAGCAATACTTCCTTTCCAGTGCTAGTTTGCAAGACATACTACATCAATGGGTGGAGCAACATGGAGATGATTTCAGTGAATTTGCCGATTTACATGTTTTCCAGCTTAACGATACACACCCAAGTATCGCAGTTGCTGAGCTGATGCGTCTGCTGGTCGACGAACATGAATTGGAGTGGGAGGTTGCCTGGTCGATCACGACCTCGACTATGGCGTATACCAACCATACATTATTACCCGAGGCGCTTGAAAAGTGGTCTGTAGCCTTGTTTTCACGCCTGCTACCCAGGTTACTTGAGATTATTTATGAAATTAATGCGCGTTTCTTATCTGAGGTCGCACTTATGTGGCCAGGTGACATGGAAAAACAGCGTGCATTATCTTTGATAGAAGAGGGCGATTATCCTCAGATCCGTATGGCTTATTTAGCTATTGTGGGTAGTTATTCGGTAAACGGTGTCGCTGCACTGCATACTGAGTTACTCAAATCCGGACTCTTTCACGACTTCTACCAACTTTGGCCTGCTAAATTTAACAACAAAACCAATGGGGTAACACCCCGACGCTGGCTGGCGTATTGTAATCCAGCGCTGGCTAAACTGATTACCAGTAAAATTGGAGAGCAATGGCAAGCTGATTTTTCCGAAATAAAGACTTTGCGACGTTATTACGACGACAGGGCTTTTCAGACGCAGTGGCAGTCCGTTAAGGAAGGTAATAAGCGTAAGTTAGCACAACTTGTTAAAGCGCGATGTGGCGTTGAATTTGATGCCAAGATGATGTTCGATGTTCAGGTTAAACGGATCCATGAATACAAGCGTCAGCTATTGAACATATTGCACGTCATTTCTTTGTACGACCGCATTCGTCGCGGTGATACGCAAAACATGGTACCACGCTGCGTGCTTTTCGGCGGAAAGGCAGCCCCCGGTTACGCCATGGCCAAACAAGTGATTAAACTCATTAATAATGTCGCTAATGTCGTTAATAAAGACGAACAGGCTAATCCTTTGTTAAGAGTAGCATTCTTCCCAAATTATAATGTCACAGCGATGGAAACAATCTGTGCAGCAACCGACCTGTCAGAACAAATATCAACGGCAGGGAAGGAAGCATCGGGAACCGGCAATATGAAGTTCATGATGAACGGCGCACTGACCATAGGCACTTTGGATGGTGCAAATATTGAAATCAGAGAGCAGGTGGGGGCGGATAATTTCTTTCTATTTGGTGCCACTGCTCAGCAGGCAGATGAGGTCCGTCAGCACTATGACCCCAATGCCATTATTCAGTCCAGCCAAGCTTTAAGCAATACGATGACTTTGCTAGAAAGTGGTCATTTTAACTTGTTTGAACCTGGTATTTTTAACGACATCATTGCCTCTATTCGCAGTCCCCACGATCCCTGGCTGGTCGCGCACGATTTTGATAGCTATCTAGAAGCTCAGCAACGAGCCGCTGAAACCTATCAGGACCAGTCGCAGTGGCTGCGAATGAGCATACTTAATACGGCCGCTAGTGGCAGCTTTTCTAGCGATCGAACTATTCAACAATATTGTGACGATATTTGGCGCTTAACCCCAATGCAGTAGATCGTAGATAGACTTTTAATGGAGATAATGAATGCCCAGTTATGCAAACCGATATATTAGTAACCTGACCAGAGAAACGTATGCACTGATACTGGCAGGTGGTCGTGGTAGCAGGCTGCACGAGCTGACCGACTGGAGAGCTAAGCCCGCAGTGTATTTTGGAGGCAAACACAGAATAATAGACTTTCCGTTATCAAATTGTATTAACTCGGGTATCCGCCGAGTCGGCATCGCTACGCAATACAAATCTCATTCTTTGATCAGGCATGTTAATCGTGCCTGGGGCCATTTTAAGAAAGAGCTTGGCGAGTCGGTGGAAATATTGCCAGCGTCTCAGCGTTACGGCGATGAGTGGTACTGTGGCACGGCAGATGCCGTGTTCCAGAATATGGATATCATTCGTCATGAACTACCTAAGTATGTAATGATTTTGTCCGGAGACCATGTATACCGTATGGACTACGGTGCACTACTTGCAAAGCACGTTGAAACCGGTGCGGATATGACCGTTTGCTGTATTGAAGTGCCCTGTGAGGATGCTGCAAATACTTTTGGCGTGATGACGGTAGATGAGAATAAGCGGGTCAGGCGCTTTGATGAAAAGCCGCCAGAGCCCAGCGAAATCCCGGGTAAACCCGGTTTGTGTCTTGCGTCGATGGGGAACTATGTCTTTAATACAGAGTTTCTTTTTGAGCAGCTAAAAGAAGATGCAGAACGTGAAGGATCAGGTCGTGATTTTGGTCATGATATCATCCCCGCAATTATTGAAGAGCATAATGTATTTGCGTTTCCATTTCGTGATCCCAGCCACCCAGGTCAGCCTTATTGGCGCGATGTTGGAACAATAGATTC
Source organism: Pseudoalteromonas sp. AWH4_217 (assembly GCF_056161105.1). Taxonomy (NCBI): domain Bacteria; kingdom Pseudomonadati; phylum Pseudomonadota; class Gammaproteobacteria; order Alteromonadales; family Pseudoalteromonadaceae; genus Pseudoalteromonas; species Pseudoalteromonas sp. AWH4_217. The sequence goes on from NZ_JBSWYM010000009.1 coordinate 159,356, forward strand.
ATTCTGGGAAGCCAATATGGAGTTAGTTTCACCTCAGCCTCAACTTGATCTGTACGACCCGAGCTGGCCAATCTGGACTTACCAGGAGCAGTTACCACCGGCGAAATTCATCTTTGATGACGACGAGCGTCGCGGTATGGCGGTAGATTCTACGGTATCTGGCGGCTGTATTATCTCAGGATCCAGAGTGCGTAAATCTTTGTTGTTTTCTAATGTCCATGTTCATTCATACTGTGAGATTGAAGGCGCGGTCGTGTTACCTGGTGTGGTGATTGAGCGTGGCTGTCGCATAAAAAATGCGATTATTGATCGAAGCTGCCATATCCCGGAGGGGATGGAAATTGGGTATGACAGGGCACAAGATGAGAGAAACGGTTTCAGAGTATCTAAAAAAGGCATCGTGCTAGTGACTCGTGATATGCTAACTGCGTTAGAAAAGCAACAGCGGCTGTTAGCAGGGCAAACCCAGGAAACAGCATAAAAGGACAAGCATGCATGTAGTTATGGTGGCAGCGGAGAACGACCGTCTGCCTAATTGTAAAGTCGGGGGAGTTGCGGATGTGATCCGTGACATCCCGTATGCACTGGCAACACAGCAAGTGCGTTGTTCCGTTATTGTGCCTGATTACGGTCAGTATGCACTAAATCGGACGTTTGTGGCGGACATCGCAGTGCCCTTCAAACAGCATCTGGAAACTGCCACTTTGTGGCGGGTAGCCAGTGACGCTGGTGTAGATCAATATGTGGTTTCACACTCTTTGTTCTCGCAGCATGATGGTGCAATTTATTGCAATGATGGTGATCAGCCTTTTGCAACGGATGCGAATAAGTTTGCATTGTTTTGCGCTGCGGTAAGTGAGCTGCTTGAGCATGCAATGATTGGCCCTGTCGATGTACTTCATTTACACGACTGGCACGCAGCGGTTGTTGCAGTGCTAAAAACCTTTAGTCCGCGGTTTGTAAATCTGAAACAGATTAAAACGGTTTACACAGTGCATAACTTAGCCCTTCAGGGGATCCGCCCTTTCAAACATGATGATTCCAGTCTGGAATCCTGGTTCCCTACGTTAAGTTATGATGGCAGTCAGATTTGTGATCATGTCTATCCTCACTGTTTTAATCCGATGCGTGCCGCGATTAGTCTGTCTGACAAAGTTCACCTGGTTTCTCCTACTTATTGTCAGGAAGTACAACTCAGTAGTGACCATGAAAGGGGGTTTTTTGGTGGGGAAGGGTTAGAGCATGATATGCAGGCCGCGGATCGAACCGGGCGACTGGCCGGAATTCTGAATGGGTGTACTTATGATGCATCATCAGACGACACAAATGACATCTCTTTGCATCAATACTGTGATCTGGCGGAACAGGCGCTGTTTGTGTGGATGGCAAACGGAGGCACGCTTAAACCGGCCCATTATATTGCACATCAGAGAGTCATTCAGTGGCGTCAGCAATCAGTATTTCGCAGACCGCTCATCACCAGTGTCGGGCGCCTGACGGATCAGAAAGCTTTGTTGCTCAGACAACCAAAAGATGGGCGGCTCATTCTCGATCATATTGCAGCTTTGATTAATGGGTATGGTGGTGTACTGGTTATTTTGGGTTCAGGTGACCCCCATCTGGAATTCCTATTTACTCAGGTGATGGCCCGTAATGAGAATGTGTTGTACTTACAAGGATATGGACAAGCTTTGGGAGATCACCTTTACACACTCGGCGATTTGTTCCTGATGCCTAGCTCATTTGAACCATGCGGCATTAGTCAAATGTTAGCCATGCGTTCTGGACAGCCCTGCCTGGCACATCAGGTTGGAGGTTTGAAAGACACCATCATACATTATGAAACAGGGTTTTTATTCGGTGGTGATAATTTGTCGGAGCAAGCAGAGCAGTTACTGGAGCGCTTAGGGCAAGCGCTTGATGTACACAGAAATGACCCACAGAAATACCTTGAGATCAAAGCAAATGCAGGGGCACAACGCTTCAGCTGGGATACGATTGCAAGCCAGTATATAGAGAAATTGTATGAGTAGGCGTTTGCCTGCTCACTCAGCTATCGACTATTCTAATACATTAATGTTTTAGTTTGATTTTTTTTCTAATGAAATGGGGTTAAAATATTCCCCAATAGAACAAACTAATAAAACAAAAGTGCTATTAATTTGAGCAGTAGATAGCTGGGAGCAATGATTTGAAAGTGTTTGTGGCAAGGCAGGCCATCTTTAATCGAAAGAAGCAGGTGGTTGCGTATGAATTGCTGTTTCGTGATGGTAAACAAAATTGCTTCCCCAACATTGCTGATGATGCCGCGACAGCCAGGCTGATTATGGACAACCAGCTCAATCTGGGCACCCGTTATCTGACGTCGGGAAAGAAGGCGCTTATCAATATCGGTGAAGAGTCACTGAATCAGGAGCTTGCACATTTCTTACCAAGCAGTGACGTAATCCTCGAGTTACTCGAAACCATTCCTCCAACGAAGGATAATTATGAAAGAGTGAGACAACTGTTTCATAATAATTATCGTCTGGCGCTGGATGACTTCACCTACTCTAAAGACTGGGAGCCTTTCCTTAAGCTGGTCAGACTTATTAAGTTTGATTTAGTTGAAAGTCCGCTGGAGACGATAGCCCCACTGGTAGAGCAACTAAAGCAGCGCAAAAACCTCAAGTTACTCGCCGAGAAAGTCGAGACTGAAGAAGAGTTCGTGCAAGCGAAAAAGATGGGCTTTACATTTTTCCAGGGTTACTTTTTTGCAAAACCAACCATGATATCCCAGCAGGACATCGAAATTAATTATGCCATAGTCATGTTGATTTATGCCGAAGTGCTGAAACCTCATATGAATTTGGGGCGGATCTCCGAGCTATTCGCCCAGGATACAGCATTGGCCTACAAGCTGCTACGTCTGATAAATTCTGGTGTCTTTCCGATAAAAAGCCGCATCGAATCCCTGAAACAGGCGCTTGTTTACCTTGGTAATGAGCGTGTGCTCAAGTTTGTAAATCTTATCATGACGGCACATGTAGCAACGAACAAGCCAACCGAGCTGACCCGTCTGAGTATTGTTCGTTCACGCTTTTGTGAGCTGATTGCCCAGCAGATCGCCCCTGGCATTGCAAGTATGAGTTTTCTGACGGGGCTGTTTTCATTGCTTGATGCAATTTTAGATAAGCCAATGGAGTTGTTGGTGGGACGTTTGCCATTTCCAGAAATAATACACGACGCGCTGTTAGGTAAATCAAACACGTTGTATTACATTTTGAATGTCGTGAAAGCCTATGAGAGTGGCAGCTGGTGGGCATTACAAGAAGCCTGTGCATTACTCAATATGCCAGACGAAAGCTTACCCGAGTTCCATGCGTCGGCTGTTACTTGGGCTGATATGTATCGTGATCATGTGTATTAATGTTGAGAAATCCATTTATTGACAGTGTTAGGGGGTTTGCTTTACTTGGTTTGAGCCTGACCAACCTGTTTTTTATGGCCAATTTTTCGTATGGCTATATTCCTCCTGTCGACACAGATCTGTTTGAACAGGTGTTATCTTTTCTGACCACTGTGTTGGCTGATGGGCGATTTCGAACCTTGTTTTGCCTGGTGTTTGGCGCCGCTTTATTGATCCAGTTTAAGAGATATGAGCAGAGCGCTCACCGCCTATTCCCTATAAAAACCAGGCTCTGCATACTCGCTTTGTTTGGTATCTTGCATGGGTACTTGCTATGGCCCGGAGACATTTTGCTAAACTACGCGTTGTCAGGATTGCTGGCTCTGATGTGGTTAGAATCAAAACAGAGACTGTTTGCAGCTGGCTTACTGACCGTTTTGCCTGTGGGTTTATTAGTTGTACTCAGCTATCTTGTGCGTGAACCCGCCATAGATCGGACGAGCGTGGAATATGCCATTGTGATGGATACTTTGCCGCTGACCTACAACGAGTTGCTGAGCCAGAATATGGGCAACTTCACCATGATGATTTTACTCATCCCCATTGCCACTTTATGGAATACCCTCGGATTAATGTTGCTGGGTATGGAGCTGTATGAACGCGGATGGTTTACACAGAAAATATTACTTGCCCGGAAGTGGCTATGGGCCGCATGGTGGGCCAGTTTTTGTGTCTCGTTGCTCTTTTGGCTTGTGAAAGAGTCGGTCATGGGGCAGGTGCTCGAAACAGTAAACTGGCTCGCAGCCATCCCTATGGCACTATGTTATTTAGTTTTGATTCAAGCTATATATAAAAACATCCCCACGTTGAGCGGCGTGCTGGCGATAGTGGGGCGTTATTCTTTGACGCTTTACTTAACCCAAACGGTCATCGGAATAGTTTTTTTTCATTTTGTTTTTCCGGACAGCCGACTCTCATTTACCCGCGTTGATTACTTCTTGTTTTTCCTGATCCTTACGCTGGGGCAAGTGATTTTGGCTATACTGCTTGATAGGACCAAACAATCGGGTCCGGCTGAGTACATATTGAAGCGTTGCGTAGGGTATCTGAGCCGTGCGTAACACAAAAAAAGGCAGTTTATCGTGAAGTTTGTACAGTGTATTTTCTGGGTTTTTCTTTTATTGTCATCTCATTTGAGCTTTGCAAAGGCGGACTTTTCAGTCCTGTTGGTTAATCCTTCTATATCCGGTGAGCCTTTTTGGCAAAAAGTTGAATCTATTGCACAGGCTGCCAGTAAACAACTCAATGTGAAACTAGACGTGATATATGGTGATGGAAGCCGATATATTCAGCTAGCCGAGCTACAAAAGTATCTGGAGTACCGCGCCACCCCCGACTTCGTGGTGCTAATGTTGTACCCAGGCAATGCGGAACAGCATCTGGATCTGTTAGAGAAATATGGGATTCAATACCTGACTCTGGAACAAACCATCAACGGGCCTGAACAGACTGAAATAGGTAAACCCGGACAAAGGTATAAAAACTGGCTGGGAGAAATTTACTTTGATAATTTTCGTGCCGGGGCTGAGTTGGCAAAGGCATTAACAGAGTCACTACGTGAAAAAGATAGTCGTGTAAAACCTCAGGCGATAGCAATCAACGGTCATTATGGCAGCGAGTCAGATGCTCGTAATCAGGGAGCGCAGTCTTATTTCGGTAGCGAGGGAGTCGCGCTACAGCAGTCTATATATGCCAGTTGGTCTAAGACTCAGGCAATGGAAAAAACGCAGCGGTTGCTTAAGCGATATCCTGAAACCAACATTATCTGGAGTGCGTCTGATTTAATGGCCATGGGCGCGCTTAGTGCAGTCAAACAGCAAAGTAACGACAAAAACAGGTTTGTGGCAATCGGCGGCTTTGACTGGCTCAATGATACACTTGGATTGATCGATAAGGGGGAGATACAGGCCTCTGTCGGCGGACATTTTATTATGGGTGGGCTTGCCATTTTATCCTTATACGATAGGTTTCATGGTCATAAATACTGGCATGATCACCAGTCAATCACTTACCCATTGGTTGTTATAAACAGGCAGAATGTACATCGCTACCTGTGGCTGGCTGATAAATCAGACTGGTCAGGTGTTGACTTTAGTAAGTTCAGCTTACTAAAAAATAAACAGCAGCAATATTTGGTATCGCCGGCATTTTTGGCCAGAGATACGGGCTCTGGTGTGATTGCAAAGTAATCTGTGCGCGGGCCTTATGGTGCTTGCTGGCCATTGTGACAACGAAACATTTCTACTGACTTGCAAAGTTTGTTACCATGCGCCCCCTGTAACTCACCTTATCGTAAGGTGCGTATTGCCTCTATGTATAAGATAAGATAACTGCTTCTTTATGAACGAACTTAAGCGATTAAATAAATACATCAGTGAAACAGGGTTTTGTAGCCGCAGAGAAGCGGATACGCTGATCAGCGACGGCCGGGTATCCGTCAATGGCCAGGTCGCCGAAATGGGACTGAAGGTCAGTGATTCAGACACCATACTGATTGACAATAAACCGCTAAAATCTAAACCAAAGCGGGTATATATCGCTTACAACAAGCCCGTAGGTGTGACTTGCACAACGGAGCGCAAAATAAAAAGTAATATTGTCAGTGCTATTCAATACCCCGAGCGCATATTTCCTATTGGTCGACTGGACAGGCCATCTGAAGGCCTGATCTTTTTGACCAATGAAGGTGATATCGTCAATAAAATACTTCGCGCTGGAAACAACCATGAAAAAGAATACGTGGTGACGGTCGACAAGCCCGTTACCGAGGAGTTTATTCGTGGTATGCGCTCAGGTGTGCCAATTCTTGGCACTGTCACTAAAAAGTGTTTTGTTAAGAAAACCGCAGCGAAGCAGTTCACTATCGTGTTAACACAGGGACTGAATCGCCAGATCCGACGCATGTGCGAATACTTTGACTATGAAGTACAAACGCTTAAGCGTGTGCGCATCATGAATGTCAATCTGAATGGGTTGCGCCCGGGGCAGTGGCGTCACCTCAGTGAATCGGAAATGGCAGAGATCAATGCCTCAATCGAAGGGTCATCGAAAACGGAAGAAGCATCCGTTGATGAGCAAAAACGTGTCGCACGACAACCAGCCAGGTCAGACCATAGTCGTCATGAATCGGCACCAAAAAGTACCAGAAATAAACCTGGTCAGGCTAAAAACCAGCATGGCTCAGACAGAAGTCGATCCGAAAAAGCAGTGCGCTCTGAAAAACCAAAAAGCCGCGCGGGCGCCAATCCACGCAAGCGAGTTAAAGGGACATTGTCTTTGAAAAAATAAATGAGAAAAAGGGCCGCAGTATGCGGCCCTTTTACTATTTCGGAGCGGTTACTTTAAAGAATAAACAGTAAATAACGGGTAAAACTATCAAGGTCAGGACTGTCGCAAAGCCGAGACCAAACATGATGGTTACGGCCATTGATTTAAAGAACACGTCAAATAACAGAGGGATCATACCCAATATGGTGGTGACCGCAGCCATTGAAACGGGGCGCACACGGCTCACACCGGAATCGAACACCGCCTGGTAGGGGTCTTTACCACTGTCTAATTCCAGATTTATTTGATCCATCAGAACAATGCCGTTTTTAATCAACATACCAGACAGGCTGAGTAACCCAAGTAGTGCCATAAAGCTGAAGGGAGCCTGAAATATGACCAGTCCCGCTGTTACTCCTATAATGGCAAGTGGTACTGTGCTCCAGATCACCAGAGGTTTGCGTACTGAGTTGAACAGCAGCACAGTAATGATAAACATGGATAAGTAACCCAGAGGAAGTGAGCCAAAGATCGCCTTTTGTGCCTTACTCGAGGATTCAAACTCACCGCCCCACTGCATTTCGTAACCTTGTGGTAGTTCAATGGCTTCGATGTCAGCACGAACCCGGGCAAACAGCTTAGCTGGTGTTTCATTGCCAATGACGTCATGATCTGCCATGACGGTGATCGTCCGCTTACGGTCGCGACGCATTATCAGGCTGTCTTCCCAGACGACTTCGACGCCGTCAAGGATCTGGCCTAACGGCACATAGACATTGAGGACCGGGCTGAATATCTGCAGGTCAACAAGGTTTTCGACATTGCGCCTTTCGATTTCAGGAGCACGCGCGACGATTGGTAGCATTTTGGTGCCATCGCGATACAGGCCAACTTTGTTGCCCGATACACTGGTCAGCAATAGTTGATCGAGATCGGATTTACTGATCCCCAGGCGTCGTGCTTTTTGCTCATTAAACACCGGCTCCAGCACTTTAGAACGCTGACGCCAGTTGTCACGGATATTAAATGCCCCTGAGTCTTGGGCTAACCTGTTTTTTGCCTGATCTGCCAGCTGACGCAGGACCACAGGATCGGGCCCGGAAAAGCGGGCTTCAATTTTAGCATCCGTCGATGGCCCAATCTCCATGCGCTTGATTTTGAGTTTGCCATCGAGTTCATTGTTAGCGGCAAAGTCTCTTACCTTCGCTATCATTGTTGCCACGGCATCCCGGTCGGTAACCCGAATGATCAACTGTCCATAAGAAGCGTATTGCTTTTCCGGACTGTAGGTGAGCATAAATCGGGGGGCACCCTGGCCGATAGTGGTGGTGATCTCCTCGACCAGATCATCAGATTGCAAAAACCGTTCAAGTTTTTCAAGGTTGTCTGCTGTACTGCGAATATCAGCCCCCTGATAATGCCAATAGTCGACATAAAACATAGGTGTGTTTGAAGCTGGAAAAAAGGACTGCTTTACTGATTTAAAACCAACCATGGCACACCCGAGTAGTGCAATCATAGCAACGACAGTTGTCCAGCGGAATCGCAGGCAAGCTCTTAGCAGGGCTTTGTATGCGGTGAAGATCAAGCCCTGGTAGGGATCTTCATTGTCGTTACCTTGTCGGATTTCTTCTTTGAATAATATGTTTGCAAAAAAGGGCGTAAGTGTGATGGCCGTTACCCAACTAAGTAGCAAAGAAATGAGTAACACCCAGAATAGGGAGCCAGCAAACTCGCCACTGGCATCAGAACTTAGCCCAATAGGTGCAAAGGCGGTGATGCCAATCACTGTCGCACCTAATAGTGGCCACTTAGTTTGCTCTACGATGTTGACTGCTGCTTTAACCTTAGTTTGCCCGCGTTTGAGGTTGATCAGTATCCCCTCAGTCACGACTATGGCATTGTCGACTAACATACCGAGCGCGATGATCAGAGCACCCAATGAAATTCGTTGTAAGTCAATTGCAAACATCTTCATGAAAACGAATGTACCAAGCACTGTGAGAAGCAGGATACCGCCAATCAGAATACCGCTTTTGACTCCCATAAAGATCAACAGTACGACAATAACGATGGCAACGGCTTCAAGCAGACTGACGATAAATCCGTCGACGGATTTTTCTACTTCGTTGGGCTGGTTGTAAACTGTGTGGACAGACATACCGTGAGGGCGTTGATACTCCAGCGAGGCAAGGTGCTTGTCTATGGCTTTACCTACTTCTACTACATTGACACCCGAGCTGAACGAGATCCCGAGCAGCAAAGACTGGTCGCGATTGTAGCGTGTGATATGCGTCGGAATTTCTGCATACTCACGTCTGACCGTTGCAACATCACCCAGGTAAATCAGCTCTTTGGCGCCTGGCTTTGAAATCAGCAGATCTTCGAGCTCGGAAACCTGGTTAAATTCCCCTGTGGGGTGAATACGGATAGACTCGTCTCCGACACGGATCTTACCGGCATTTGACACACTGTTTTGTGTCTGGAGTAGCGAAAAAATACGGTTATGTGATATCCCGAGCTGCGAAAGCTTCTGACTGGATATTTCAACGGTCACTTGAGCCTGTTGCTCTCCGGCAATGGTGACCTTGCTGACGCCATCGACTAACACGAGCTCTCGCTTCAGGTAATCTACGTATTCCTTAAGTTCTTCATAGGAGTACCCATCTCCGGTTACAGCATAGAGTACGCCATAAACATCGGCAAAATCATCCATGATCTTAGGAGGGTAGACTCCCGGTGGTAAATTGGGCTTTAAATCATTAATTTTACGCCTTAACTCATCCCAGATTTGTTTCAGATCTTCCTTACGATAGGTGCTTTTCATTTCAACCGTGATTTGAGACTGGCCCGGCGAAGAGATAGACGTGACATAATCAACATAAGGCAGGCTTTGAATAGCGTTCTCTATGGGATAAGTGACCTCCTCTTCAACCTGCTGAGGGGATGCACCCGGATAAACGGTGATGACCATCGCCTTTTTAAGCGTAAATTCAGGGTCTTCCAGTTGCCCGAGGCCAAAGTACGAGACTGTCCCTGCTAACAACAGCAGGAGTGCAAACATCGCACTGATGACTTTGTTTTCAATAGACCATTTGGCAAGACTCATATTACAGGCCTCGCTCTTTAGTCCAGGGGCGGACTTTCAGACCGTCGCTGAGGTGATGTACGCCGGCAGAGACAATGATTTCACCCGGTTGCAGGCCACTCTTAATCTCGAATCCTTGTTGGCGCAACAAACCCGGTTGGACGGCGCGTTTTGAAACAAGCTGAGTATCTGGGTTATAGATCCAGACGTAGTGATTGCCTTCAGCGGCCTGAGTCTGCTCTGAAAAAACCGCTTCATTAGGCACGATAATCGCGGAAGTACTTTGATTGGTGATTTTGCTCGGGTCGACATAGACATGTCCCGTCATACCGGCAAGCAGGTTAAAGTCTTCCGGGATGGGCAGTGAAAACACGACTTTATATGTGAGGGTGACGGGATCGGCTTGTGTGTCCCACTCTTTTATGTTTAGCAGATAAGATTTGTCCGGGTAGCCGTCGAAAATGACCGTCGGGTGATAATCCAGATCTTTGTTAACGCGGGCAACTAGCTTTTCGGGTACCTGAATAACCACATCCATACGGTCGCGTGTTTCAAGGCGCAAAATATTTTGTTTGGCGACAATGTTCTCAAAGTTTTTCACAAATACTTTGGCAATCGTACCGTCAAATGGTGCTCTGAGTTCGCTGTTTTCCAGGTTAGTCTGAGCGATTTTAAAAGCGGATTCGGCAACCTGCTCATTTGCCAGAGCCTGATCGTATTCCGCTTTGCTGGCTATTGATTTCTTATACAAAGATTCAATACGGTTCAGCTGTGCAACGGCCAGTTCAAATTGAGCTTTTCGTTGCTGATACTGTAGCTCAAAGTCTTCCGGGTCGAGCTTAGCCAGAAGCTGTCCTTTTTGCACCTCCTGACCGGCCAACACCGGAAACTCCATTAACTCTCCATTGACTCTGAAAGCAAGATAGGAGCCCTGATTGGCGACGACTTCTGCAGGGAAGCTACGCAACTGGCTGGCTTGCGGATCGGACACGGTATGTAGTTTAACAGGGCGAATGACTTGACTGGTTGATGCCGGCTGTGTGGCTTCCTGACAGGCAGACAATAACAGCAAAGCAGGAAAAAAGAGTGCGAGTTTATTCACGAAAATTACTCCCTCAGACTAAAATTTAGTGCAGGATAATGAATTTGGGCATAAAATAAAAATTATTAAAACTTTGGTATAAAATAAATTTTTTTTATGAAGTTGGCAGATATTCAGGTACTCGATGCCGTAGCAAATGCACAAAGCCTGAGCGAGGCGGCAAAACGATTGTATAAATCACAACCAGCGGTCACGCAAGCCTTAAAAAGGCTGTCCGATGAGCTGGGCTTTGCGCTGGTTACGAGAGAAGACTATCGGATAAGGCTTACAGAGCAGGGCAAGCGCTTTCATCAGCACGCTCAAAAGTTGTTGGAGCATCATAACCATCTCAAAATTCTGGCGGATGAATTTTCTCAGGGCAACGAAGCAAAATTTCGTATTTGCTATGAACCTATGTGCCATCAGGAAACGTATAACGCCCAGATTAGTAGCACTTTTAAGCAATTTCCCTCAACTGAACTGGTGATTTCCAGCGGCAGGCGCTTTGTGGCTCTTGAGCAAGTGAATGCTGGCGCCGCTGATCTGGGAATAGGTCCTTGGTTTGACTTGTTTCACGCCACCGGAGAACTCGAATCTGTTGCAATCGGAGAAACTAAACTAGGGGTGGTTGCCAAGCGAGGCTTGTTGCCCAAACGTATGTACTATGATGAACTGAGCCTCTATCCTTGTCTTGCGATGGTTGAGAGCGGTTTCGATTTTGACAGTGAGCGTTTGGCCTATTCCAGAGGATTACATGTGATGAAACTGGATGATGTCAGTACCATTAAACTATTCTTATCTCAGGGAGTTGGGTTTGCTCTGACCAGCCTCAACACCTGTCGGCAGGAGTTGGAAAGCGGTGAGCTTGAGCGCATTGAGATCATAGATCGACAACATGAGTTCACTGCCGCAATACATGCATTTCGTCGTCATCAAAGTCATTATGGGCCGGTTGCCCGGCATTTATGGCAACAGTTCACAGCATTAGGAGCGCAGTTTGCTAGAGGAAACTAAAGAGGAATTCAGGACCAAAGTCTTCACCCTGATTGGGGCCATTCCACCTGGCAATGTAGCAACATACGGGCAAATAGCTGCTCTTGCCGGGGCACCCAAGCATGCAAGGGCGGTTGGTTACTTATTGAAGCATTTGCCTGCGGGGTCGAGTCTGCCCTGGTACAGAGTGATTAACAGTCAGGGAAAGATTTCTTTTCCACCTGAGAGCGACAAATTCAGCGAGCAGAGTGCGTTGCTGCGCTCGGAGGGTGTACAGATACAAGGCGGTAAAGTCGCTTTACGCCGGTATCAGTGGTGCTAAATCTATCCGTCATTTTTAAGTTATGGAGAGAGCAATGATAGAGCAAGCTTTTAACTTCAACAGTCCCATTAAAATAGGTATCAGCGCGTGTCTGGCAGGGGATAAAGTGCGTTTTGATTCCGGGCATAAACGCAGCAATTTTTGTATGGACGAACTGGCTGAGTACGTCGAATATGTACGTTTTTGTCCTGAAGTGGCCATTGGTTTACCCATTCCGAGAAAAACTATTCGTCAGGTCAGGGTAGAAGATGTGATTAAGGTCGGCCCTGCGCACAGTGATGAAGATTATGCCCCTGACCTTGCTGAGTACGGAAAGAAGGTATCAGATCAGCATGGCACGCAGTTGTCTGGCTATATCTTTTGTGCCAAAAGCCCTAGTTGCGGTATGGAACGGGTGAAAATCTATAATGAAGCCGAAACGGGCAATACTTCCGAAGGTATAGGCATCTTTGCCGAACAAATCATGGCACGTAACCCGCTGCTGCCGTGCGAGGAAAATGGCCGACTGAACGATATGCACCTGAGAGAAAATTTCGTGATGCGTGTCTATGTGTATAAAAGTTGGCAGGAACTGGTGGTCAGTAACCCAGGATTACATGAATTAACGACCTTTCACGCGCGCCACAAATATTTATTGATGAGCCACAATTACGAGGCTTATCGCGAACTTGGCAGGCTGTTGGCCGAAGGCAAGGGAACAAATCTGGATGAGCTCAGAGGGACTTACATCAAAGGGCTGATGGAGGCCTTATCACGACCCGCCAGACGTAAAGATCAGGCGAATACTTTGTCGCACTTACAGGGCTATTTTAAGAAAGTGCTGGGCAAGGTTGAGAAACAGGAACTTTGCCGTGCAATTGATGAATATCGCATTGGCCAGGTGCCTTTGCAGGTTCCATTAACCCTGTTGCGCCATCACCTGATAATGCATCCAAACGACTACCTGATGCAACAGGTGTACTTCCATCCTTATCCTAATGAACTCAAATTGAGGTATGCGATTTAATGTCTGCACTGTTTTGGTTTCGTCGCGATTTACGTGTCTATGGCAATGAAGCGCTTATAGAGGCCGTTGAAAGTGGCGCCCGTGATGCACTTTTCTTCGTCTGTGAGCAGCAGTGGCAACAGCACAATGCTGCTCCTGTTCAGGTTGACTTGCTTAAGCGGCGAGTGGTGTGGTTGGGGCATAAACTGGCCGAGTCAGGTGTGCGCTTACATGTACTTGATGCAGGTAGCTTTGCTCAGGTACCCGCATTGCTAGCGCAGTTTTGTCAGACCCATGAGGTTAATCAGGTTTATGCCAACCGCGAGTATGAAGTGAATGAGCAGGCCAGAGACAAAGCCTGTCAGGAGACGGGAGTACAATTGCACCTATTCGATGGCGATGTCATCGCACCGCCTGGGAGTGTTACGACAGCCAGTAACGAAATGTATAAAGTGTTTACGCCATTTAAAAAAGCCTGGCTCAAACAGTATGAGCAACAGCACTTTTTTTTGCCAGGCTGGCCCGAGCTAGACCTGACGCCACTAGAGTGGGAAGCGCCTGAGCTACTAACGGGGGACGGAAGCTCAGATAAGTGGCCAGTTGATGATGAAACCCTGGTGAAGGTCGCGCAAGCATTTATTCAGGATAAAATGGCAGATTATAAGGAGCACAGGGACTTCCCGGGTGTAAAAGGCACCTCAGGACTGAGCCCTTATCTTGCATTGGGTATGGTATCGGTGAAGCAATTATTGGCTGAAATCCAGCTTCATTTCCCTGATTTGTTACACACGACCAGTACCCCTGCGTTCAGCTGGGTGAATGAGTTGATCTGGCGCGAATTTTACCGACACCTTATTTGCGCTTATCCAAAACTGTGTAAAGGCTTTAATTTTAATGAAAAGTACAATGACGTCAGTTGGCGTCAGGATGAGGCTCAGTTTCAGGCCTGGTGTGCAGGTAAAACAGGTTACCCGATAGTCGATGCGGCTATGCGCCAGCTTAACCAGACCGGGTGGATGCATAATCGTTTGCGCATGATAGTGGCAAGCTTCTTAACTAAACACCTGTTGATAGACTGGCGCAGAGGTGAGCAGTACTTCATGAGCAAGCTGATTGATGGAGACCTGGCGAGTAACAACGGTGGCTGGCAGTGGGCTGCCAGTACCGGGTGTGATGCACAACCTTATTTTCGGATTTTTAATCCGATTAGCCAAAGTGAAAAGTTTGACCCACAAGGTGATTTCATTCGTAAGTTTGTGCCTGAGCTAAGTGGGGTACCGGCGAAGTCAATCCATTTCCCTCATGATTATTTGCAGGCATTTGCGATAGATGGTTACGTTGAACCTATAGTGGAGCACAAAGCTGCACGGGAAAGAGCTTTGTCTGCGTTTAAGGTTTGAGCGGCGACAGATATTTACTGTGAGCTCACAGGTGACGCGGGCTGGGACGGGATGTATGCAAAGTAATCAAAAAGTGCGCGTTTTTGTGCCTGATATGTTTACACCCGCGTCAGATAAGGCGAAATAGCGTAAATATTTTAGTTAAAAGGGGATTTTAGGCTTGCACAAAGAAAAAAAATGGATAAACATAGAATCCGCTTCGGCAAATTATAAAAACATAGGAATTATACAATGAATAAAGCTCAACTAGTTGAAAAGATGGCGGCTGACGCTGAGATCTCAAAAGCTGCAGCGGCACGCGCGCTGGAAGCATTCACTGGTGCTGTAACTCAGTCTCTTAAAGATGGTAACTCAGTGGCACTGGTTGGTTTTGGCACTTTCTCTGTAAAAGAGCGTTCAGCGCGTACGGGTCGTAACCCTCAAACTGGCGCTGAGATCCAAATTCCAGCGGCGAATATCCCTTCTTTCAAAGCGGGTAAAGGCCTTAAAGATCAGGTTAACCCTTAATAAACTGCTAGCACAGTTTTATATATTTTAAAAAAGGGGCTTTTGCCCCTTTTTGTATTAACCTCTTAATGCTTTATCTCCTCGTCCTATTCCTACAGTTCCGGAACGCACGATTTCAATAATATCGCTTTCATGTCTGAGCATATCCAGAAATGACTCTATCTTGTCACTGCTGCTTGCCAGTTGTACGGTATAACTGCGTTTACCCATGTCCAATATTACGCCACCAAAGACGTCTGTTACACGCGTGACCGAGGCTCTGGTTTGTTCATTACCCGCAAATACCTTGGCGAGCAATAGCTCGCGCTCGATATGAGCAGCTTCAGTGAGGTCGATGACTTTAAGCACGTCAACGAGTTTGTTTACCTGCTTAGTGATCTGTTCAACAACTCTGTCATCTCCATGTGTCGTTATGGTAATGCGAGAAAGTGTTCTGTCGTCGGTTGTGCCTACAGTTAAGCTGTCAATGTTATATGCGCGTTGAGAGAACAAGCCCACAATGCGTGACAGAGCGCCCGGCTCGTTTTCAAGTAAAATAGCCAATATTCTACGCATTATGCTTTTACTCCTTTTTTCAACCACATATCATCAATGGCACCCAGTTTAATTTGCATGGGGTAAACGTGTTCATTTTCGTCCACGCAAATATCCAGAAAAACGAGACGGTCATTGATGGCGAATGCTTGCGCTAAAGCGTCGTCTAATTCATCCGGGTGGTCGACTCGGATCCCGACATGTCCATAGCTTTGGGCAAGCGCAACAAAATCGGGCAGGGATTCCATATAAGAGCTCGAATGACGTCCCCCATACATCATGTCCTGCCATTGGCGTACCATACCCAATGAGCGGTTATTGAGTGAGACAATTTTCACATTGAGTCCGTACTGAAGGCAGGTAGAAAGTTCCTGAATGTTCATTTGTATAGATCCATCACCGGTTACGCACACAACATCCGCGTAGGGGTAGGCAACTTTTACGCCCATTGCAGCGGGCAGACCAAAACCCATGGTTCCAAGGCCGCCGGAGTTAATCCATTGTCTGGGGTGTTTGAAGGGATAGTACTGGGCTGCAAACATTTGATGTTGGCCTACATCCGAGCATACATATGCGTTACCTTGGGTAATTTGGTAGAGCTTCTCTATCACGGTTTGTGGTTTGATTTTTTCCCCTTGAGCCTCGTACGACAAACAGCGCTGTTCTCGCCAAGCTGTAATTTGCTGCCACCATGACTCCTGTGCTGCACGATCAATACGCAATGTGCTTTTCTCAATTGCACTTTGCAGCTGTTCCAGTACGGTTTTCAGGCAACCGACAACAGGAATGTGTGCCTGGATTGTCTTGGAAATTGAAGTCGGATCTACATCAACGTGCACTATGGTGGCATCGGGACAGAACTTTTTGACATTATTTGTTACCCGATCATCAAAGCGGGCACCCAATGCCAGAATAACGTCTGCATTGGCCATTGCTTTGTTTGCTTCCAATGAGCCGTGCATACCTAACATGCCCACAAAATTTGGGTGCGTACCGCTGATCCCGCCCAGGCCCATTAAAGTGTTGGTGATCGGGGCATTGAGTGTCTCAACCAATTCTGTGAGTTGCTCTGAAGTATTAGACAGAATGATCCCGCCACCTGAGTATACGACCAGCCGCTTTGCACCCAAAATAGCATCTACCGCCTTCTTGATTTGGCGAGAATGCCCCTTTGAACTTGGGTTGTAAGTTCTCATTTCAATACGTGACGGCATCTCGTAATCGAATTTAAGCTGGGGATTGAGAATATCCTTTGGCAACTCAACAACCACGGGTCCTGGTCTGCCAGAATTTGCCAGATAGAATGCTTTGGCTAGCACCGATGGGATCTTTTCAGCGTCACGACAGTTAAAGCTATGTTTCACGATGGGGCGCGAACAGCCAACTATGTCAGTTTCCTGAAATGCGTCATCGCCAATCAAATTTGAAGGCACCTGACCAGACAGCACCACCATAGGAATACTATCCATATAGGCGGTTGCTATACCCGTTACACAGTTTGTGGCGCCTGGTCCAGAAGTTGCGAGTACAACACCGGTTTTTCCCGTACTTCTGGCATAGCCGTCTGCCATATGTGTAGCCGCCTGTTCATGTCTGACCAGGATATGTTCAACCTGATCTTGTGCAAACAGGGCATCGTAGAGATCCAGCACTGAACCACCCGGATATCCGAAAATATAGTCAACTTCCAGTTCGGCCAGTGCCTTTACAACTAGCTCTGAGCCGTTAAATTGCTCACTCATTACCTCATTCCTCAGCAAAGTTTAAATTAAAGGCAAAAAAAAACCCCGCTAGTGCGGGGTCTGTGCAAACGTTCGCTCACAACGGCCCCGCTGGACTTAACACTAAGACCAGTACGAGTACCACAACTGTGAATAGAATAGTTTGCATAGTTAATTTCTGCGTAAAAAGTTTAATCTGATGTTCTTTATTTAAAGGGTAATCACCGGAACTGTCAAGTTACAAAATGGCCAAAGTGCATTAATGTGCCTTTTTGGTGTTTTAAATATTGAAATGTAGTATTTCATGGCATTTTAATGATGCATTTATGGATAAATAATGCGTTTTCTTACATTTGTAGCGTGTTTAGAATTATACTCAGCAACCTGTTACTATCCCTTTGACTATTGTATTGGGTATATTTAGTATGAAATTCAGCCTTTTAGTTCTTATTGCATTGCTTGCACTGCCATTGCAAGCGATACAAGTAGACAAACAGCAGCTTCGTTACTGGCTAGAAAAGCGTGCGGGTCGAGCGCTTTCTGACTACGAGGCCAGACAGCAAATTTCAGATTATATCTCAGGGTTAGGTCGCTTTTCTGTGCGTGTGCCTTTCAATGGCAGACCACCTGGGGAGTCCACGGATTTACGCGGCTATCAGGGGGTATCAGGCAATTCAGTGAATGGTGCGAAAATACTGGCTATTCTGGTCGATTTTCCTGATTTGCCCCATGATGATAACCGTTTGGTACAATCTGACTCTGATATGTTCTATCCAACCTATCCTGTGAGTCATTACGAGCAACTGGTATTTTCAGAACAAGGGTTTAAAGCGCCTGATGGGCAAATACTCATGAGTGCTTATCAATACTACCAGCTGGCCTCAGGGGGGAGCTTTAGCCTAACGGGCGAGGCGTATGGTTGGATCACGGTAGCTCAAAAAGCACAATACTACGGCCAAAGAGTCGGTGTCAGCCGGGACATTAATGTCGCCTCGTTAGTGAAGGAGGCGGTGGAGCTCGCAGTCAGCCGCTATGACATAAATCTGAGCGAGTACGATCTTACCGATTTAAACGATCTGGATGGGGACGGCATCATCAATGAACCCGACGGCGTTGTGGATCATATTATGCTGTTTCACTCAAGCATTGGGGAGGAAGCTGGTGGCGGAGCCTTAGGCACAGATGCCATCTGGTCACACCGCTTTGTGGTATCAGAAGATGGTTATACACCCGTAGCAATTTCCAACAGTGACGTACGCATCCATAATTACACCGTTAACCCAATTGACGCGAGCGTAGGTGTAGTGGTACACGAGTTCGGTCATGAGTTGGGTCTGCTTGACGAATACGATCTGAGCAATGGAAATATAGGCGAACCGGTTGCAAACTGGTCTGTGATGTCTAATGGAAACTGGTTGGGGACTCTGCGAGGCTCACAACCCGTGTCTTTCTCCCCCCGTAACCTGGAAAGGTTACAAGCAAAATTTGGCGGAAACTGGGTAATTCAGAATGAGATGCAGCTTGCTCAGTTAACTCAGGCAAGCCAGGTAGAGTTGAATCATATTGGTGAGTATACCGGCAAGCCAGATCAGCTTAAGGTGAATTTACCTGTGTCGCTTGAGTATATAGGCGAACCAATCAATGGTAAGTATCAGTATTACTCTGGTCAGGGTAATGCCAAAATCAACCGTGCTTCTGTGACAATGATGTTACCTGACAACGAGGAGCTTCGCCTTGTCGCTCAGGCTCGTTTTGATATTGAGGACGGTTACGACTTTTTTCAGGCAAAGATCAATGAGCAGCCCCTTGCTGGTAATTTTACGAAAGCACAACATCCCATTTATCCGTCTGTTTCTAATTATATAGACGGCGACAGTGGCCGTAATGAAGGCGGTTCAAATGGGAGTAAAGTTGTCGAGTTAGTATACCCGCTTACTGAGTATTCAGGCCAGACAGTCACTTTGGAACTGTTATACCAAACGGATAATGTTGAATATGGTTTTGGAGTTCTGCTGGATGATATCACTGTATACGCTGGAGAGAATGTGCTCTCTGTTGCTGATGCAGAATCTCCCGAGCAGCTTTCGCTCATAGGTTTTAGTCGAATTGCCAGCTACAGAGCAGGGCTTGAACAGGCATACTATTTACAGCTGAGATCTCATCTTGGCATAGATACGGGACTACAAGGTGCCAGTTATGCGCCCGGTGTATTGGTCTGGTACGGTAATGAGAACGTCGAGAACAACTCTGTATCATTGCACCCGGGCAAAGGTAAAATCCTGGTGGTCGATACAGACCAACTTATCATACCCGGAGCAAATGGCGTGACGCCTGCTTCAACTCGGATCCAATTACGAGATGCGGCAATGAGAGTACATGATCAACCCGCTGGTCTTGGCGACAACCGATTGCAGGCCGTATCAGAATTTAATGATAGCCAGGACTATAGTCACCCTCAGCAACCTCTGTCTGGGGTAGTGTTACCTGAAAACGGACTGTCTATTGAAGTCCTCGAGGTAGGTGAAGATTACCGCAATGCACAGCTCCAGATATCTGTAGATACAATGCCTAAAATTCACGTGAAAGTGAATGACTTGAGTGTCGGTTTTTCCGTTTCCGGTCTGGTGCTCAATACGACTGATACCTTCGAATGGCAATTTGGCGATGGTATGCGTAGTGAACTGCTTGAGCCAGAACATCAGTATCAGGGTCAGGGAGTATATAAAGTAATTTTCACACGTACCAATGAGTCAGGAGAGACACAGTCGATTGAGCAACAGGTGACGATTGCTGCGCCATTAGTGTTGAGTGGTACAAATGTGGTTATCGACAAGGGGAGCCTGGCAGCCAGTGCCCAGTTCCAGGGAGGGGCTAACCCAGTCATTGTAAGTTGGGAGCTGGGTGACGGTACGATATTGAAGGGGAGTGATATTAAACATCAATATCGTTTTTCCGGTCGCTACTTAATCGTAGTCACATTGGAAGATGCCAACGGCAGCAAAGTGAGCAAATCGATAGAAGAAAGTGTTGTGGTACCGCTCAGTGGAAAGATTAACGTGGTAAAGAGTGGGCTGACGACAGACTTTGCATTACTGGCTCAGGGTGGCTCAGGAAATTATGAAATTAGCTGGGCTTTTGGTGATGGTCAGACAGGAAGCGGCGCATCAGTCAGTCATAGTTACGACGGTGCCGGTAGCTATCAGGTGTCAGCAACGCTCACGGATCTAAGCGATAATCAGCAAGTCGTGGTGTCAGCAGATGTAACGCTTGTTGAGTCAACAGGCGAAGAGCAGGGTGGATCCGCGGGTGGTTTATTGGCGTTGAGTACTCTGATGCTTGTAATGACAGGGACAAGAAAACGCCCTGCATAAGCAGGGCGCTGTGATATTTCGAGCGTTTGTAAGGTTTACAGGCGCTCGATAACTGCTTGTGTGAAGTCAGTTGTACCGTGGTTGCCACCCAGATCGCGTGTTGTACGGTCACCTGATTTGATCACATCAGCAACGGCATTGCGGATCTTGTCAGCAGTCTCACCCATATCCAGGTATTCAAGCATTTGAATAGACGCCAGGATTACAGAAGTTGGGTTTGCCAGGTTCTTACCTGCGATATCTGGAGCACTACCGTGTACTGCTTCAAAAATGGCAGCATTTTCGCCGATGTTTGCGCCTGGAGCCATGCCCAGTCCACCAACCAGACCTGCACACAGGTCAGAAATGATGTCACCAAACAGGTTAGTTGTGACGACAACGTCGAACTCTTCAGGGGTCATAACCAGCTTCATACAAGTTGCATCGACGATCATTTCCGCTGATTCGATTTCCGGGAAGCGCTCTCCAACTTCGCGTGCTACTTTCAGGAACAAGCCAGAAGTAGACTTCAGGATGTTTGCTTTATGAACTGCGGTTACTTTTTTACGGCCTTCACGCTGGGCTAGCTCGTATGCAAAAGTAACGATCTTCTCAGCACCTTCACGCGTGATTTTAGACATAGCTTCTGCTTCGCTACCGTCTTCAGAGACAACCTGGCCCAGGCCTGAGTACATACCCTGTGTGTTTTCGCGTACTGTGATGATATCGATATCGTCGTAGCGTGCTTTTGTGCCTTCAAAAGATTTAACAGGGCGCACGTTTGCATACAGACCAAAGTGCTTACGCAGTGTTACGTTGATTGAAGTAAAGCCTTCACCAACAGGCGTCGTCAGTGGGCCTTTAAGAGTAATTTTGTTGCGTTCAATGGCTTCCAACGTTTCAGGAGGCAGCAGCTCACCGGTTTTTTCCAGTGCAGCTAGTCCCGCGTCAACGTACTCATAATCGAATTCACAACCAGCCGCATTCAAAATTTCAATTGCTGAGTCGATGATGCTTGGACCGATGCCGTCGCCACGGATCACCGTGATAGTTTGCTTAGCCATTTATGTTTCCTTTATCAAAAGTAAATTTACATCTAAGAACAGATTAAACTAGTGTAGTTGACCTTTTCTGTGATGTTAGATCGCTTGAAAATTTAAGCGCGTTTTATAGCAATTTATTCATTTATATTCCAGTAAGGAATGAATAAATGGCATAAATACGGTGAATACCCGAAATGCATGTTATTTATCGGGTAAATATCAGTCAATTAAATTGTATAAGCCGATGGACTGAAGGTGTGTCATCAGGGTGTCAAGATTAGTCCAGTCATGCAATCTGGCCTGATCTTCCAGCACCTGACGTTGCCAGGCTGAAGTTTCAAAATTTGAGTCGCAGATTAACAAAGTTAATATCTTCACAGCGGTAAAGGTGAGTGCCAGGCCCGAGAGTTTCGATTTACGAGATAGTTCAGACTGTTCAAACGCACGGTGGGCATCACTGGAGGCAAAATGATTATGAAAGTAGTGCTTGAACTCCTCTTCACTGAACTCTGCAAAGCCAAATAGCTGTGCCAGAGAAACCGGGTGAGTACTGTCAGATGAGTCGATGGCGAAGGGAAATCGTTTTATGTCTACACTGTGTCGCTTCAGCATAAATGCGATAGCAGCACTTACCGGAGAGAGTATGTGTTCATAGTGATGGCCATAATTTTGCTGTACAAGTGCGGCCAATACCTGAGCGAATAATTGATATTTATGCCAAATGTCTTTTGCAAAAGGGTGCTTAAGTTGCACTATTAATTGCTCAACCAATACCCGCTGGCAAAGTAATGCCGCTGCGTCCAGGCCAACCATAGTGAGGCAATGTCGCAGATTTGCGCCTTTTTGTGCTTCTCTGTTGTAGAGTCTTGCCGCTTGTGACAAGGCTGTTTCAATTTCTGGGAATGGCGCTATCGTTTTTTCTATGGCTCTGAAGCTACCAAAGTTTGCGCCTCCAAGCTGTTCGACTACATGTAAGGCTTCGGTCATCTGATCCGAAGATGTTGCCAGCGACATGGGCGGGATACGAGACCATACACGATATAACAGCTGTGGATCTGACACTTTTAGCACACGGTAGCACTGCCGATAACGCCTTTGTGTTTTGATCAGGCGAGAGATTTTCCCTGATTGCATAATCGCAAGAATTGCATGGTTTTCTTCCTCGCTAAGTAACAGTGCCTGATGATCAGGGTGTTGTTGCACTGCCCCTGCTGGGTAGGCATCAAGCTGCCTGGCAAGCAGTTGCAAACTGATTTGCAAAAAAGTATGGGTATTATTCAGATACAGTTGCTTAATAACGGCTGGCAGAGAAGTTCGATGATCCTTTTTCATTAATGCGACTGAAATCTGAGTCGCAATAGCGACCAGTAATGTCACATTGTCATACAAAGGTGTGGCGCGTTTGCGACAGATAGACAGCTCATAGCCAGATAACCTTGCGAGGATCCGGGTTACCTGAGGCGACTGTAGTTGTCCGGCACTTAGTACTTTAACAGCCAGTTGATGGCGCAGTCTGAGTTTTTTCGACTCGACACTTGATAAGGACTTATCAGCTGCGACTTTGTCATATTCGCGACTGGCGCACAATACACTGGCAAAGCTTGCAACCAACAGTTCATGGATCATTTGCTCTGCATAACCATGGGCATAGCCAAGCATGCACAGCAATATTGACTGCTTAACCAGCACGTTAGTTGAATGTCTGTAAGGAGTGGCTACAAAGTGTAGATGGGCATGCAGGGCATTCGGAGCTTGGCGGTACAAGCGGGTGTATTGTTCAGCGAGCTGTGCAAGCGTGACATCAATTTTAGGCCAGCTAGCCTTATCGTAGTACAAGGACAATACGGACTCAGATTGAGTCAGGAGTTTATGCAGCTGCCTTGCTATATCCTCATTGACAGTCATTAGAAAGCCTTGTCGTACGCAACAATTGCGCCAGCTCCCCAAAGTGTAAGCTGGCCATTTTCAAACAGTAATCCGGTACATTCATCTTGCGTGGTGATCCCATCCGGTTTAACCAGCTGTGTTCTGTAAAAGACGATCTGCAGCACGCGATCGCCCTCTGACTTAACATAGGTCAGGTCAGGGCTGCCAAGCGTTTCTAACACCTCATCCAGTTCGACTACCATGTCGGGCTTGAGCTTGCTGATATAACGTTTATTGAAGGCTTCTCTGTCTTGCCAGATCATGGCCTGAGGGTCATCTTTATAGAAATTAATGACCAGATACACAATGACACCGTATACGGCAAGACCAAGAAAAACGTATTGTAAAACCTTTTTAATCATTGAAATACACCAAAAACTCCCGAAGCTAGCGTAACGGAAGCGCATGACCGGAACAAGTTATTTGCGCTCAATCACTCTGAGTTGACTTAAATTAAAGCCAAGATTGATGTCAGTTTGTAGTGAAACGAGTGTTTTACTCAAAATAAAGTCATCCAGACCCGCTTCTAGCTTGCGTCGGGTAGTCGACGAGAGGCTTGATGTGTTTAAGGCTTGTTCAACATCACCGAACTCTGTTATCAGGTCTATGGCGGTTTTTTTTCCTACACCTTTAACACCTGGGATATCATTGGTTTTATCACCCATTAATGCCCATAATTCTGTGAGTGCATGGTAAGGCACTGAAAACTTTTCCAAAATTTGCTGATGACTCATATAGGATTGGGAAAAATAGTTGTAAACGGCCACTTTGTCTGAACACAGAGGCAAAAACCCTTTGTCCGTTGACACGATCACTGAGGGCACCTGGTTGTGGCTTGCTTTGCTTGCCAGCGTGGCAATAACATCATCAGCCTCATCTTGCTCCGGGAAAAATGTGGTAATACCGCACGTTTTAAACCCTTCGGCAATCCGGGAGAGGTTTTGCTTGAGTGACTCAGGCATAGGCTTTCTGCTGTGTTTGTAATTCGCGTAATAATGATAGCGCCAGCTGCGCTCGCCATCAAAAACGGCAATCGCATGGGTTGGTTCAACGCGCCGAAGCAGTTTTGTGCAGGCATTGCTGACACGAGCTTTACATGATTGCATGACTTGCTGTTCACTCACTCCCTGTTGATCAGCATCAATTGCGTAGATTCGCCGAATAAGGTTAAGTGCATCTATAAGAAGTAGTTTTGCCATGTGTGAATTAGGGGGATTTCTTAGAGGTTAAAAATAGGGGGTAAGGCAGTACCTTACCCAAGTGTCATGATTTTATTTCATAGCAGGGCACATAAGTACTGCCGGGTAATTTCATTCTGCCTTGTGCAACAAAAGCGTGTAGCAGCTTGTCCATATCGCTCATTAAAGAAGCGTCACCGCTGAGGGTATAAGGCCCTTTCTGCTTGATGGCAGTGATACCTTGTTCCTTTACATTACCTGCTACTATACCAGAAAACGCTCTGCGCAGGTTGGCAGCCAGATCTTGCTTAGGCTGCGCTAAGTGTAAATCCAGGCCTGCCATATTCTCGTGAGTCGGTTCAAATGGTTGCTGGAACTGATCTTCGATTTTCAGTGTCCAGTTAAAGTAATAGGCATCGCCTTGAACTTTACGATATTCTCTGACCTGCTCCATACCCCTGCGTAACCTCTGTGCAACTTGCTCAGGTTGGTCAACCAGCACTTCAAATTTACTCAGGGCTTCTTTGCCCAGTGTTTTCTCTACAAAATTACAGAGTTCGTCGAAGTAGGCCTTTGCCGAGCTTGGGCCGGTTAATATAACAGGCAGCTGTTGCTTGGCGTTATCCGGGTGGAGTAAGATCCCGAGCAGATAGAGCAGTTCTTCAGCTGTGCCTGCACCGCCAGGAAAAATGATGATGGCGTGTGCGGTTCTGACAAACGCTTCCAGGCGCTTTTCTATGTCAGGCAGGATCACTAGCTCATTGACTATAGGATTTGGCGGCTCGGCAGCAATAATGCTGGGTTCAGTCAATCCAAGGTAGCGGTTACTCGTTATCCGCTGCTTAGCATGACCAATAGTCGCGCCTTTCATTGGGCCTTTCATCGCGCCCGGGCCGCACCCGGTGCAGATATTCAGGCCTCTGAGTCCAAGTTGGTAACCAACTTCTTTTGTATATTTATATTCTTCTTCATTGATAGAATGACCACCCCAGCAGACAACCATATTGGGGTCGGTGTTAACTTCGAGTGCATCGGCATTACGCAACATATCAAAGACCATGTGCGTAATAGCTCTGGGATCTTTAATCTGTTCCTCGTGGCGCTGGCAGATGAACAAAATGTCTCTGATCACGGAAAAAATGTGTTCATGGATCCCGGCAATGATTTGACCATCGACGAAAGCGGATTCTGGAGGATTTGTCAGCTCTATTTTTATACCACGCTCACGAGCAATGAGCTTAATATCAAAGTCTTGATACTTATTATAAATCTCGTAGCTAGAGTCTGTATGACTGCCTACATTAAGTACTGCTAAAACACAATTTCTGAATAGTCGATATCGCTCAATCGTTGAGGACTGTTGAAGCAGATCGACTTCCAGTTTAGAGAGTAGATTAAGTACACCTGTTGGGTTCAACTGTACATGCATAGGCAGTCTCCTTGTTAATCACGTAAGCAAAGTTTATCTCTGCCGCTGTTTTTAGCTTCATACAGGGCTTCGTCGGCACGATCAAAGGCCGTCAATTTTGAGTCGCCTTCTTTGAGCTGTGTTGCCCCTAATGAGATAGTGATCCGCACTTCTTTGTCTTTGAAGCGAAACGGAATTGATTTAACCGTTGCACGAATTTTTTCCAGCGGTGCATAGGCTGCTTCAATTGGCATACCAGGCATAAGAATGACGAACTCTTCGCCGCCGTATCGTGCAATAAAATCAGATTTACGGATAGATTTTTTCAGTGCACGCGCAATCACCTGAAGTGTTTTATCTCCTGCGCTGTGGCCATATTTATCATTGATAGATTTAAAGTGGTCTACATCAACAACGACTAAAGTAACGTCATTGCCCTGTATCTCAAACAAATGAAATTCCTGGCTGTATCTATCATCAAAGGCCGATCGGTTAGGCAGTTTGGTTAAGCCGTCCAGAAGACTTTTAAATCTCTGCTCATTAAGCCGCTTTTTGTAGGTATTGACTTTGTTCTCAAGTACATTAATACGACTATTAATCGTATCAAAGCTCTCGAGCAAGGCTTCTTTGTCCCGGCGCTCGATGTTTTCACGCTCCACTAAGTCCTTACTTATCTGAGCAAGCTCATCGTCGACTAGCCCTTTAAGTTCGGCAATTGAGGAGGCTTTTTGAGTGTTTTCCGTTAGCCGTTTGATTTTTGATTCAATACGTTCATTTAACGCATTGAGCTCTTTGTTGATGGACTTGGAATGACTCGTAGTATCTAAGATAGATTTATGTAATTCTTCCAGAGTTTGGTTTAAAGATACCAAAAAACCTTGAGCTGATTGCCTTTCACGTGCGATCGACTTAGCAAAAATTCGAATAACAGCAATCGCATTCTCCAGCAATGAGTCTATATTTGAATCGGTCGAAATACTGTGCTTGATGGCTTTTACTTCGTCAGCAACATCATCTTCAAAAACAAGTTCATTGGTCAGCCCAAGTAATTCAGTTGCTAACTCTGGGTTGTTTTGTTGCGTCGAAGTATCAATGTCGTATTTGGCATCAAAGACCTGAAGATAAAATTGTAAAAGCTTATCAAGTAAAGGAACAAACTCTGGGATAGCATCGATGTCACCCAGTTCGTTGTCGAGTAAGTTGCGTAACTTGCGACGGGTATCTTCTGGCACCCCACGTAGCTTTTGCAGCTGCTTACCCGCACTTTGAATATGTGTCACAAGATTGCGGTGATTGGCAGAGTTAGTGCTATCTAGCTGTTTTAATTGAACACTGGTATTTTCGATCAAGGGGGCAAGGTGCTCAAAGTCCATCCCCTTTGCAAGTGCACTACGATACTTAGCCAACAGATTGTCTAAAGACACGTCTTGTCCTTTACAGCCAAGGGTGAGCTTTGCAGCAAATTCAGACAGAGTATCTACCTGCTGTTTTCTCGCTTCTTCCAGCGCTTTTCTTGCTTCAATTGCTTGTGATAGTTTTTTCTCTAATCGCGCAGTATTATCAGTCACAGAAACCTAACATTCTTATTTTAACCTACTCATTAGCAAGTCTACATCAAATTACTGATTAATGTGGAAGATTTTAAGTCGTAGATCTGCCTATTTTGGCCGTTGACTCGTCGTATTTGGTGGTATTGACTCAGACTTTTTTGTTAGCTTAGCCCTATATTTGCTATTTTACTGTTACTCTATGAAAAAAACCTGTTCCCTGCTCATTGCTTTGAGTGCTTTCCCTGCGTTTGCAGATGTTGAATATACCCTGACTATCACAGAACCAGAACACCACCTTGGCGAAGTTGAAATTACCTTTCCAAAGAGTGCCCAGGCGCACATGGATATCAAACTCGCTGACTGGCGAACCGGACGTTATGAAATTCTTAATCTTGCAAACGGGATCCGCGCATTCGATGCGGTCGATGCGAATGGGCAAGAACTTGAGTGGCACAAAGTAGATAAAAGCACTTGGCGTGTTCATCTTGATAGTCCTACTGAGGTGACAGTGAACTATCAGGTATACGCAAATGAACTCGGCCTCAGAGCGAGGCATATTGATGATAGCCATGCTTTTGTTGATGCCTCGGGCTTTTTCATGTTCAGCGAATCATTTCGTAGCGAGCCGGTTCTAGTTCAAATGAAGGTACCTGAGCCGTGGCGTTCCGTCTCAGGTATGGAATTCGCGGGGAACAAACATCGCTTTTCTGCGGCTAACTTTGATGTTCTGGTTGATTCTCCAATCGAGTCGGGGATTAATCAACTTCACACGTTTCGTGTTGATGGCCGGGACTATGAATTGGTGATCTGGGGTGAAGGTAACTATGACGTTGACCTGATGCTCAGCGACCTGAAGAAGCTCGTTCAAACGGGCAGTCTTATCTGGCAGGATTATCCTTATGAGCGTTATGTTTTCATGGTTCATGCGACCAGCGGCGCTAGGGGCGCTACGGAACATCTGAACTCAACCATTATTCAACGCCACAGAGATGCCTTTGCCAAGCGTGATGATTACATTGGATTTATTTCAACCGCTGCTCATGAGTTTATCCATACCTGGAACGTAAAAAATTACCGTCCAGCCGGACTTGTGCCCTATGACTATGTCAACCCAAATTACACTGACTTGCTTTGGTTGTCGGAGGGCTCTACCAGCTACCTCGAAGACTTTCTGTTGCTTAGTGCAGGGATCATTACTCATGAAGAGTATTATAAAGGTTTGACTAAGCGACTTAATCGCCATCTGAAAACACCGGGTAGAGAAATACAAAGTGTTGCGCAAACCAGCTTTGATAAATGGATTAATCAGGGCGGCGACCATGGCAAAAACTTCAGCACTAATATTTATTCAGAAGGCGCTTTGGTTTCGATGATGCTGGATATTAAGCTACTGGACGACAGTGATGGGAAGGTTAGTTACCGTGACGTGCACGCTATATTGGCAAAGCGCCATGCGTTGCCAAACTCGTTTAATAGCCAAGATGTGTTGGATATCCTTAAAGAGATCAGTGGTCAGGATTACACCCAGTGGTGGGCAAAGAACATTGATACGCCGTTTATACTGGATGTGGGAACCTTGATTGAAAAAGTGGGACTGGCTTATCAATATCCTGCAGGTAGTCAGACTATTGCCGGTTTTGACGGTCAGGCAAAATCAAACGGCGAGTTGCTTGAGTTAAGTCATGTGGCACGCAACGGCAATGCGTGGCAGGGCGGATTAACAAGTGGCGATAAACTGGTGGCGCTTAACAAGCATCAGGTGAGAAATACATTGGACAAAACAATGGCACTGTTTGAGCCTGGGCAAAAGGTGGTTGTTGACTTTATTCGTCGCAATAAACTGATGTCTACAGAAATGACACTGAGCGAAGTACAATCAAAACCAAAACAGGTCACAGCACTGTCGCAGCCTACGCAGCGTCAACAGATGTTGTATCGCGCCTGGATGGGTGTGCCGCATCCTAATGCGGGGCAAACAAGCCAATAAGCACGACACAAAAAAAAGGGAGCCGAGGCTCCCTTTTTTAAAATCGATTAAATTACATAATTCGCGAAAAGAAGCGTGATTTCTTCGTGCTTGAGCGATTGCGGCGCATAGAAGAGCGGATCTGAGAGCGCGTACCAGCCAACCAGGTTTCGCGGTCAACTTTTGCGGCATCACCACGGCGCGCTTCTTCAGTTGCGCGGAAGCCGCAGAACTGACGATAAGCACTTAAATCCAGCGACAATTCTTGCAACACCAGCTCAATCATGATGGCATCATCAATGTAACCCAGCACAGGGACATTATCTGGCACTATGTCTTCAGGTTCACTGAAATAGGCCAAAGATAGCATGATTTCGCGCTTTTCATCTTCTGGCATTTGCCATTCTTCGTCCTGCACTGCATCAATCAGTGCGGCAAGTGACATCATGCGCGTGCGCACGAACTCAGGTAAGTTAGACTTTTCCATGTTGTTGACCAGCTCTTTGGCCTTGCTGATGATTTCGTCGTCGCTCAAACCCTGGCTTTTTTCGATAGTCGCATTCATCATGCTACGAAAATGCGCTAGATCGGCATCGGATAATTCAAAGTTGATTTCAATTGACACTGGATTCTCCCTGAGGATTTTAATTTTTTATTGTGATGTCTGAAGTTAGGTGGTTATTGATAAGTTGTCAAACCCACCTTAACTGCTAACAACACTATGCCACTTTAGGTACTAATAATTAAGAGCGGATCAAAGATTTATTAAAGAATGCGGCGTGTTTGTTGTCAAATTAGACAAAAGTCGGGCAGATGATAAACACCTGCCTGTGATGCTGCTATTGGGAAATTTCTAATGAGATAACCCAAGGCGTTTTTCGATCCAGGCCAGTCCCTTGGCTAAGGGTAATTTTTGCATCTGAAGCGCTACTGGTGTAAAGCAGGGCAGTGGTTTTTACTTGGTCTTTTTGCCATGAGGTGCCCAGACAGGCACTTAATTGCTGATCGACGTTATTAAACAGTGTTGTCGCGTCAGACTCGGTAATGAATGATTTAGTGCATTCATAGGCGACACGCCCGCTACTGTATTGATTGATCTGACAACTGTTAGCGATTAAGTGGGCCTTTGGTTGCCATGCGCTCATCAGTGGTGAGCTGACTTCGCTGCCTTTAAGTTGGGCAAAGTCATCTTGAGTTCCGCGTGTCAGGGCAAGTATTTTGTCACAGTCACTCAATGTGTCGACGCGGTTTTGTACGTCGGCAGGCAATTGTTGGCATGCGGTGAGTGATAGCAGCGCAATAGGGAGAATAAACTGGCGATGATTCATGGCTATGTCCTTCATCTTAATTGTGGAGCCAGTCGAGCCTGAAATGACTCAACTGGCCTGAGCATAGCATGAAGCAGGTTGAGTTCGCAGAAAACTCAGCATTATTTATGACGTTCGCTCAGCGTTTCTACAACCTGCTCAAGGGATAAACCACTGCGTTGTAGCAATACAATCAGGTGGTAGAGCAGATCCGCAGATTCGTTGCGCAATTCCAGTTGATCTTGTTTCATGGCCGCCAGTGCCACCTCAACGCCTTCTTCACCAACTTTTTGGCAGCTGCGGCTGAGATCTTTGGCAAACAAAGAAGCCGTGTAACTTTGTTCTGGATCGGCGTCTTTACGCTCGCAAATGACGCGCTCCAGCTCAGACAAGAAGCTAATTGCCGGACGCGCATCGTCAAAACAACTTTGTGTGCCAAGGTGGCAGGTTGGTCCGGCTGGGTTTGCAAGCAGCAGCAGGCTGTCGCGATCGCAATCTGTATAGGCTGAAACCAGCTTTAACACATTGCCTGACTCTTCACCTTTGGTCCACAGCCGCTGTTTTGAGCGAGAGTAGAAGGTGACAAGGCCTTTTTCAAAAGTTGCGTTGAGTGCAGTCTGATCCATA
Organism: Pseudoalteromonas sp. AWH4_217; assembly: GCF_056161105.1. Classification (NCBI taxonomy): domain Bacteria; kingdom Pseudomonadati; phylum Pseudomonadota; class Gammaproteobacteria; order Alteromonadales; family Pseudoalteromonadaceae; genus Pseudoalteromonas; species Pseudoalteromonas sp. AWH4_217. Next base: position 191,057 of record NZ_JBSWYM010000009.1, read on the forward strand.
AAGCCCTGCATCAGGATAACGCCGCTTTGTGCGTCCTGAACGATGGCAGGGATCAGCGCCATTTTATCAAAATCTAGAGTTGTGAGGTTGTCCGGAGTGAGTTTCATAATCTGCAAGGCACCTTGTTAGCCGCTAAATATTGTTTAAGCCTATCAATTTCAATGAGCTGTTTGTGAAAAACGCTGGCTGCCAGCGCGCCGTCGACATCGGCTTGCTGAAATACATCGACAAAGTCCTGCATAGTACCAGCGCCGCCAGAGGCAATCAGTGGTACGTCACATTGTTTGCGAATGTTGCTCAGCTGTTCAATGTCATAGCCTTTTCGTACGCCATCCTGGTTCATGCAGTTGAGGACAATTTCCCCGGCTCCGAGTTCCTGAACACGCTGAACCCATTCACTGGTTTTATAGCGTGTCTGGCTCGCGCTGTTAGGGTCGCCGGTTAACTGGTACACCAGATATTCGCCGGTGGTGGCATCAAAAAAGCTGTCTATGCCAACGACCACGCATTGTTTGCCAAATTCATCGTGCAGCTCTTTAATGAGTTCGGGCCGCGCGATTGCCGGGCTGTTAATGGAAATTTTATCCGCACCTTGTTCCAAGACTTTTGCGGCATCTGCCACCGACTTAATGCCACCGGCGACGCAAAAAGGAATATCAATATGGCGGGCTATGTCCCTGACCCAGTTAACATCCAGCAAGCGTTTCTCAACGCTGGCACTGATCTCATAGAACACCAGTTCATCGGCCCCGGCCTGACTGTAAAGCGCGGCTAGCTCAAGGATCTCGCCAACGATTTCGTGTTGTTTAAATTTAACGCCTTTAACAACCTGGCCATTTTTGACATCGAGGCAAGGGATTATGCGCTTTGATAACATGCAATTGCCTCCTCAACAGTAAATGCGCCATCCAGTAACGACTTACCCAGAATAATTCCACTTACGCCCAGTTCAATCAACTTACGAATATCATCTAAACTGCTGACCCCACCCGAAGCCTGAACCCTGACCCCTGGACTGTGCGCGACAATTTCCTGGTAGAGTGCAAAAGAGGGGCCTGTCATGGTGCCATCTTTACTGATGTCCGTACATAAGAAATCATACACGCCCAGCGCCAGGTAAAAATCAATGAGTTCGAACAGGCTTAACTGAGACTCCTCGAGCCAGCCATGGGTGGCAACTGCCCAACCTGATGCGCTGCGTTTTACATCCAGTGCGATGACAAAGCGCTCGGCACCAAACTCTTCAATCCATGCGGCAACTTCTTCTTTGCTGTCTACGGCCATGGAGCCAATCACAACTTGTTGCGCACCCGCTTTAAGCCATTGCTTCACGTCTTCATAACGACGGATCCCACCACCGACCTGATAAGGGGCCGTCAGTTCCGCAGTGGCTCGCTGGATCTGTTGCCATTGCTTCTTTTGTGGGTCGCGCGCGCCTTCCAGGTCAACCAGGTGCAATTTTGCGGCACCCGCATCCTGATACGATTTTAAGCGACTTGCCAGTTCGAAAGGGTAGAACTGTGCGGTGTCATACTTGCCCTGATACAGGCGTACAATCTGGTTTTGTAATACATCTAATGCAGGAATGATCATTATCTTGTCCTTATAATTGCCAGCTCAGGAAGTTATTCAGTAATGTTGCACCGACTTTGGCGCTTTTCTCCGGGTGAAATTGCATACCGGCATAATTGTCTTTGGCAACCACGGCAGAGAAACGTGTGCCATATTCGCTTTCGACCAGTGTGTTGGCGTTGCTGGCGTGGGCAAAACTATGGACAAAATACACCTGATCGTCTGGGTTAAGCCCCTGTGTCAGTGGGTGCGTAGTACACAAAGACAGAGTATTCCAGCCCATGTGCGGACTGGTTAACTGACCAGTTTCAAGGTAGCTGACTTTGCCGGGAATTTGGCCCAGACACTGAACATTCCCTTCCTCGGTTTCGTCACAAAGTAGCTGCATACCAAGACAAATGCCCATGAGCGGATTCTGGTATTCAGCGATGGCCTTGTCCCAACCCTGATCGCGCAGGCGTTTCATTGCCACAGAGGCGTGCCCGACGCCCGGCAACACTGCTCTGTCAAATTGCTTTAGCTGTGCCGGGTCGCGGATCACTTCCGGATCCACACCCAGACGTTCAAAGGCAAAGCGTACCGAGTTGATATTGGCACAGCCCGTATTAATAATGGCGATCATAAGCACCCCTTAGAGCTTGCAGTTTGCTGGCTGGTATCTTTTGCGATGGCCATACGCAGCGCTCGCGCAAAGACTTTAAACAAGCCTTCGACCTGGTGGTGGCAGTTACCTTCGCTTACCGATAGGATCAGACTGATGTTGGCGTTATCTGCCAGCGACTTAAAAAAGTGCTCAACCATTTGCACATCCAGATCGCCCACTTTTTCGCGACTAAAGTCGGCGTTCAGCACAAATGATGCCCGGCCAGATAAGTCCAGCTGACACTCAGCTTTGCATTCATCCATTGGCAGAGCGAATCCATAACGGGCGATTTGTGACTTAGTCCCGAGTGCTTGTTTAAGCGCCTGACCTAGGGCGATGCCAATGTCTTCCACCAGGTGGTGCTCATCGATATGCAGGTCACCACTGGCTTCTATCGTCAGACCGATGTTTGCGTGAGTGCGAATTTGATCCAGCATGTGGTCAAAAAAGCCAAGCCCTGTGCTGATTGACCCGGAACTATTTTGGTCCAGGTTAAGTGCCAGACTGATCTGCGTTTCTTTGGTATTACGTTGTACTGATGCCTGACGGTTTTGGGTCGTCAATTGGGTGACAATTTCTGGCCAGTTGTCATCATAAAGGATACCTTCTATACACAGATTGTTAGCCAGTTCTACATCGGTTTGCCTGTCACCAATCACATAGGAGTTCGCAAGATCAACTTTGCCCGAGCGCATCAGGCTGGTCAGCAAACCTGTTTTTGGTTTTCGGCACTGACAGTTGTCTTCGTCAAAGTGTGGACAAATCAACACCTCTTCAAAACGGATCCCCTGACTGGTAAAAATCGCCATCATTTGATTGTGGGGCAGGGCGAAGTCTTCCTCTGGAAAGCTATCGGTGCCCAGTCCGTCCTGATTTGAGACCATGACTAGCTTGTAACCTGCGGCTTGTAGCGACAGTAAAGCCGGGATCACATTGGGCAGCAAGGCCAGTTTTTCCAGACTGTCTACCTGTTTGTCCGAAATGGGTTCTTCAATTAATGTGCCATCCCGGTCGATGAATAAATAAGGTGTGCTCATTGTTATTGTTCTGCCTGTGGTTGTGTCAGCCAGCGTCTGACTTGTTCTAATTCCTGCTCGCTACCAATTGAAATGCGTAACCAATTATCCTCACCAAAGAGGGTAAAGGGACGCATGATAAGACCTGATTGCATCGCCTGTTTAATATCGCTTACCTGCCGTACCTGGACTGTAATAAAGTTGCCTTCGCCAATCATGACCTTGGCAATTTTTTCGGATCCTCCAAGTGTCTCAGTGAGCTTTTCTTTTGCTTTATTGAGAATACTGACCTGACGGCGCATTTGGGTAATGGCATCCGGAGTCAGCGCTTCCTGTGCGATTTGCGCCACTACAGCAGACACCGGGTAAGGAGCGATAACCTTGCGGATTGGTGCAAGCACGTCGGGAGAAGCCAGGGTAAACCCGGTTCTGAGTCCGGCCAGGGCAAAGGCTTTTGACAAGGTTCGCAGCACCACCAGGTTATCGAAATCCGACAACAGGCTCGCCGCGGTGAGTTGTTCACAAAACTCAACATAAGCTTCATCGACGACTACCAGTGCCTTGCCTTTGAGGGCAGCAGCAATCGCAGCAATTTTATCTGTACTTACTGTTGCGCCGGTTGGGTTATTGGGATTACAGATAAATACCAGCTTGGCGGTGCCAACAGCGTCTGCAATTTCTGCGGCGCTGCCTTGTTTCAACAGGCTCTGCTCAAGTGCTGTGACCCCGACATTGTGGGTATCTGCCGTTACTTTATACATGCCGTACGTGGGCAAGAACAAAGCAATCTTGTCTTGTCCGGGTGTGCAATAAGTACGCACTAACAGCTCGATGCCTTCATCAGCGCCACGTGTCATCAACACTTTCTCTGGGCTAAGACCCGCATAACTGGCGTAAGCGTTGATCACCGCTTCGGGTTGTGGATCCGGATAGCGGTTGAGTGCTTCAAAATTGAGGCTTACACGCCGTGAATAAGGGCTTTCGTTGGCATTAAGCCAGGTTGTGCCGGTGAGCTTTTCGCTCTTTGCTGAACTATAAGCGTTCAGTGAGGCGATGTTTTCAGGTAATTGAATTTGACTCATGCGTTGTTCTCCAGCCTTATTTTGACAGCATTGGCGTGGGCATCCAGGCCTTCTGCCTCTGCCAGGGGTAAAATAGCCTTGCTTAGCAACTGTAAACCCCCTTTACTGATTGTCTGTTGCGTGTAGGTGCGATAAAAGTCGAGCAGGTTGAGGCTCGAATAGCAGCGACTGTATCCATAGGTTGGTAAGACATGGTTAGTACCTGACGCGTAATCACCCGCTGACTCTGGCGTGTAGTCACCAACAAACACAGAGCCGGCATTTTTCACTAAAGGCAGATAGGGCTCTGGTTCACCGAGCTGTAAGATCAGGTGCTCAGGTCCATAATCGGCGCTAACCGCAAATGCTTGTTCAATATCTTCGACCAGAATAAGCGTGCTATTTTCAAGCGCTTGTTTGGCGATGTCTGCGCGGCTTAGTTGCAACAACTGACGATCCAGCTCGCCCTGGGCCTCTTTAATAAGCTGTTTGCTATTGCTGAGCAGCAGTACCTGAGAGTCGGGGCCGTGTTCGGCTTGCGAGAGCAGATCCGCGGCAACGTAAGCCGGATTAGCGCGTTCATCGGCAATGACCAATACTTCTGAGGGTCCTGCGGGCATATCAATGGCAAACCCCGGAAGCGATTGCGACAATAGCTGTTTGGCCATAGTCACAAAGGCATTGCCGGGTCCAAATACTTTGTCTACTTTAGGCACGCTCTGGGTACCCAGTGCCATCGCAGCAACTGCACCGGCACCACCACTTTCAACAATTGTGGTAATACCGCATTTTTTCGCTGCATATAAGATGGCCGGATCGATACCTTGTTCGCCGTTTACCGGAGTACACAACACAATTGTTTGTGCCCCTGCCAGTTGCGCACAGACCCCTTGCATCAGTACAGAAGAGGGCAGTGGCGCACTGCCTCCCGGGACATATAGACCAACCGCATCAATGGCTTGATACTTAAGCTCGCATATCACACCAGGTTGTGTTTCGAGACGTTTTTCTACAGGCACTTGTAGTGCGTGAAAAGCGCGAATATTACTGTAAGCCTGGTCAATGGCCTGTTTTAGTTGCGCTGAAATAACGCCTTCACTGGCCTGAATTTCTTCAGCGGATACCAGTAACCGAGGCTGAGCACGTTTATCGAACTTACGGGCATATTCCAGCAACGCTTCATCACCGTTTATCTCGACTTCTGCAATGATTTTTGCAACGACTTTTTCCAGTTCATCACTGATAGTTACGGCCGGGCGTTCAAGTGCAGCCTTTTGTTGAGCCCGGTCCGCCTCATTCCAGTTAAACATGCGTCGTTACTCCATCATTTTTTCGATTGGCATAACAAGAATGGAGTTTGCGCCAAGCGCTTTGAGCTCTTCCATGGTTTCCCAGAACAGGGTTTCGCTGCTGACCATGTGCAGAGCAACATATTCTTCGCTTCCGGCCAGAGCAAGCAGGGTTGGTTGACCTGTCCCCGGTAACAACGCACAGATCTCATCAAGTTTCGCTTTTGGCGCGTGCAACATAATGTATTTGCTTTCTTTTGCCTGTTTCACACCACGCAAACGAGGCATCAGCTTATTGATAAGCGAGAGTTTATCGTCCTCATTAAGATTGGCGCTTTGGATAAGGCAAGCGTTCGATTCTAAAATGGTGTCGCCCTGCATCAGGCCGTTTGCTTCGAGCGTTGCGCCGGTCGATACCAAATCGCAGATTGCATCGGCAAGGCCAGCACGAGGTGCAACTTCTACCGAGCCCGTTAGCATAACGACACTGGCATCAATCTGCTCTTGTTCGAGGTACTGCTTCAAAATCTCCGGGTATGTGGTTGCGATGCGTTTGCCGTTGAACCAGCTCTTATCCTGCATACCCAGCTCCTGCGGCCAGGCCAGTGCCAGACGACAATAACCAAAGTCGAGTTTTGCAAGTTGAGTAACTTCGCTGGGTTGCTGGTTGCGTTGTCGTTCTGCCTGCGTTTCTACAAGTACGTTTTCGCCAACAATACCTAAGTCGCACACACCATCCATTACCAAACCCGGGATATCGTCATCTCGGACTCTCAGGACATCGATTGGCATATTGGTAGAGTGGGCGATCAGGCGCTGTTCGCGCAGATTTAATTTAATTCCAAGCTGTTTAAGCAGTGACTGACAATCCTTAGAAAGGCGGCCAGATTTTTGAATTGCAATTCGTAAACGGTTGTTGGTGTTCATAATTTATTTCCTAAGTTTAAAAACTAAAAGCCCCGAGGGAACCTCAGGGCGAAAATAAATTATGTTGAGTGCTAGTTCGCCGGAGGTTCCTTGAAGGAATAACCCACCAGCGAAATACCTGACAGGTTATCCCGGTGTATGATGGTGATGATGGATAGCTGTCAGTGTAATAAGCATGTCAGATTCTCTTGTTGTTTATCTAAAACGTGACGCGCATCAGGCGCTCAAAATGTATTTATAGATAAACACAGGAGAGGAATTGCGTGCAAGTACTTTTTTGCATAAATTAAAGAATAAATTATAACTGTCGATAATAAAGGCATGAAATACCACGAAATGAGGTGGATTATGGATGCATTTAAGCCGTTTCTGGCGCCGATAGTTCGGTTGCAGGTGAGTCATGATGGCCCGTTTAAAGTTGCGGGAGTGCTCGACAACCGAACAGAAAGGATTAAGCGTAAAAAGCACTTACTGGAGATGGCGCAACAAAAACATCAAGAGGAAGATACCCGCAAAAAAGACGAAGATGATAGTGAGATCGACGACGAAGAACAGCATTTAGATACATGGGCCTAATACCTAAGCCGCGGACAAGGTGTTTTGTCCGGGCTTTAGTGTCAGGCTTTATCTTGGCGGGTCTATTTTGCCTGAAATGGAGGTATTAACCCTAAACCAACCTGCAATAGAGTATCTGTCTCGTTTAGCGGGGAGTACTTCATGAGGAAACTCTTCACTTAAAAACAAGGCAAGTGTGCCGTGTAGTGGTACTACTTTTATCCCTTCAAGGTCATGGTCATCCTGATAAAGCACCATTTCACCGCCATCATTGTTTCCCCAGCCAGGATTCAGATAGGTAACCAGCGAGAGGACGCGGTTGGTTTCACCTCTGAACGCGTCGTAGTGGCGTTTGTAATAACTGCCACTGGCGTAATGGGCAAAGTGACTTTCAAATGAAAACAGTCCCATGAATAGGCGACGGTTCAAAAACTGCTGTAACCGGCTGGTCCAGTCAAGCCAGCGCTGTCCGGGCTCTGACTCGCCGTTTATCCAGCAAATTTCGTCTGTACGCACAAAATCGTTATGCAAAAAATCATCGCCACGGCCAATGCCGGCATGTTCATACTTTTGCGTACTTAAACTGTGCTGATAGGCCAGTAAATCGTCTGCCAGGTCGCATGGGAGTGCGCCCGGGCGAATGCTATAACCCTGGCTCAGTAAATCATCAGCAATGAGTGAAAACAGTGTATCGTCTGTGGGCGAATCGCCGTGCCCTGCACGAAAATGAACTAAAGCGGCCAACCTGATTTCCTATAGTAAGTCGTATCAACATAAAAGTGTGTCATTAAAGCAAAAGAGAAGAAGTAGTCTTAACCTCATGGCTCTGGGCTTTATGGCTTGCTGCCTGCTTTGCTGCGCGCATAATAGTCACTTTTTATCTGTTGGCAAGCAAAATATTTCAGCTTGTGTCTAATGGGGTATAATGTCTTAAAAATCATTGCGGAGTTGATTGATGAGCGTGAACAAAGAGCCTGAATCTGCGCAAGAAGTTGTGTCGGTGGCATCGCCTTGTATACGCCATTGTTGTCTTGATGATAACGATGTCTGTGTTGGCTGTTATCGTACGCTAAATGAAATCATGAACTGGCAGTCATCCAGCAATGAACAAAAAAGAATGATTTTAGAAGCGTGCGAGAAAAGAAGAGTGCGCTGATGTGTACATGGTTGTATCTGCTGACAACAACCGCTCCATAATATCTATGTGCCATAAAAATTAAAAATATATGAAGTTAGAAGCAAAGAGCGTTAAGTTTTTATCACCGGCGGATGAGCAGAGCTTTTTCGACCGGTTAAATGCGTTGTCTTGTGTTAATGATGTCTTTGGACAAGGGTTTTCGATAATCATTGAGACAGATAAGTCACTTGATGATGAAGAACTAAGAGAGATTATCGCCCTGTTTTATCGCTACGGCGTCAACATGAAACAGCTAAGGGCATTTCTGTGTGAAGGCAACAGAGTATGGTTTAAGCACAATCAACAATCATATTGGTATAAAAAGGTATTTGGAAGTCGATGAATGGTATCAATCTGTTTTTAAAGGTGTCTAGAACTGTCGCCGTCGAGAAATAACACGGGTTGATTTATTAGCTATCTGGTGCTTCTAATTTTGTCTGATAAGCAAAAACACCAGGGCCATAAAATGAATTGGTGTCTTAATTGACAGGATTTCATTGAACCAGAACTACAAAGCCAGGTACTTATTTTTTGGCCCGAGTACAATGTAGTAAAACAACACGCCCGGTGCACCAGAGAATACAGGACTTAAAGGTTCTGACTGACCACTATAGGAAACAAGCCTACTTGCGCTTACCCCTTATCCACCATAAAATTGCCCCGCCTAGTTATAATGCAGTGCTTTTAATTTTGTCTATCACACAGTATTTTTCAGAAAACGGTCCCCTGGCTCGTCACTTTAACGGTTATCAGCCAAGACAGCCCCAAATTGATATGGCCGAAGCCATAGATCAGGTGGTCAAAGAGGGTGGACAATGTGTGGTTGAAGCTGGTACAGGTACAGGTAAAACATTTGCTTATCTGGTTCCGGCACTTCTGAACAATAAAAAGGTCATCATTTCAACTGGCTCTAAAGCACTTCAGGAGCAACTTTACCACAGAGATTTACCTGAGCTACTCAAAGCGCTTGGTAAGGGTCGCAAAGTTGCCTTACTCAAGGGCCGGGCGAATTACCTGTGTACTTATCGTCTGAATGAGCATGTTGCGCATGTGCCCAGTGACGACCCCGATGTCATGCACCAGCTGGCGATGGTGGCAAAGTTTGCCACAGAAACCCAAAGCGGAGACCTTGCGGACTGTGTCGGTATAGAAGAAGACGCCAAAGTGCTGCCTTATGTTAATTCCACAGCTGATAACTGTTTGGGTAAGGATTGTCCTGACTTTGCAGAATGTTACATACGTAAGGCCAGGTTGAAAGCCGCTGAGGCTGATCTGGTGGTGATCAACCATCACTTGTTTTTTGCCGATATGTCGGTGAAAGAATCAGGCTTTGCCGAGCTGATGCCAACAGCAGATACCTATATATTTGATGAGGCGCACCAGCTAGGCGAGATTGCATCCGATTACTTCGGAGAGTCCATAAGCACTAAACAGTTGCAGGCGCTGATTAACGATCTAAGACTCATTTATCGCAGCGATATACCCGATATGCTGCAACTAGGCAAAACGCTGAACAAGTTAGAGACCAGTGTTGCAGACCTGCGACTGGTGTTCGGCAGCGACGGGGCCCGTGGAGATTGGCGAGAAAAGCTACAGGATAAGGTGATCTGTGATGCCTTGCACAGAGTGATCAGCAATCTGGACTTTTTGTATCAAGTACTCAAGCTATGTCTCGACCGTTCAGACAAAATTGAACATCCACTGGAGCGAGTCTTATCTTTTAAAGGGCAACTTGATAGAGCCTTTGACGTTAGTTTGTCTGGCTTTAGCTATTGGTTCGAAACGACCCGACGCTTTTTGACAATTCATATCACGCCTTTGGATGTCTCCATTCGGTTTAAAGACATGATGGCTAAAAGCGAAGCCAGCTTTGTATTTACCTCAGCAACTTTGTCGGTGGACAATAGCCTTGCGCACTTTAATGCCAGCCTGGGGCTTAAGCCTGATCACCAGGCTATTGTCGACAGCCCATTTGACTATGAGTCGCAGGCCATGCTCTGCCTGCCTCGCTACCTTCCTGAAAGTAAAGACGAGCTGATGCCCCATGCTTTGGTAAAAATTGCCAAGCAGGTGATCAATGCAGCTAAAGGACGAACGTTTTTACTCTTTACCAGTTACCGGGTCATGCATTTGGTGTACGAAGGACTGAGTACTGCAACAGAATATCCTGTATTTATGCAAGGGCAAGCCTCTAAACGCATAATTTTGGAGCAGTTTGTTCGCCACGGGAATGCTGTGCTCATGGGAACGGCTTCATTTTGGGAAGGGGTTGATGTGCGTGGTGATACATTGAGTTGTGTACTGATAGATAAACTCCCTTTTACTTCACCTGACGATCCTCTGCTACAAGCCCGGATGAAGGATGCACAGCTGCAGGATAAAGAGCCGTTTGATGATATTCAGTTGCCTCTTGCTGTAATCGCACTAAAACAGGGGGTTGGGCGTCTGATCCGGGATAAAAAGGACAAAGGTGTGCTAATTATTTGCGATAATCGCTTGGTTACGCGAAAATACGGTGAAACCTTTATTAAAAGTTTGCCACCCATGTCACGGACCCGTGATCTGGATAAGGCATTGTCATTTTTAGAGAATATTGACCAGCATGAAATATAATTTGCTTGCCCTGGATGCTTCAACCGAAGCACTGAGCCTGGCGTTGTCGTACAACAACAAGATCTATCGTCATTTTGAAGAATGTCCTCAGCAACACAGTCAGAAAATACTGCCCCTGATAAAACAGATTTTGTCTGACGCCGGTTGTCAGCTAAAAGATCTGGATGGACTTGTGTTTGGCCGTGGTCCAGGTAGTTTTACCGGGGTACGTATAGGGGTTGCTGTCGCTCAGGGGCTGGCTTACTCGGGCAATTTGCAATTGGCGGGTGTCTCGACGTTGCAAGCGATGGCTCAGCAAGCGTTTGCCCAGACAACTGCTCAACAGGTACTGGTGGCTATTGATGCCCGCATGGGTGAAGTTTATCTGTGCAACTACACCAGAGGAGAGAATAATCAGGCCGTAGCACTCACAGAAGAAATAGTGATTAAGCCTGAGCTCATAGAAGGTGACTATCAAGGTGCATTGGCCGTGGGCACCGGCTGGCAGACATATTCAGACGTTGCCGGGAAGCTGTCATTGGACCTGAATACAGACATTACGTTGCCTCATGCAGAGTACATGCTGATCACTGGTGCTGAACAGTTTGAAGCAGGACAGGTTGTGAATGCAGCAGATGCTCAGCCTCAGTATGTCAGAGATACGGTGACCTGGAAGAAGTTGCCTGGGCGCGAATAACAGGCTAATCTTTAATTGGTGCATTGTGTATTTGAGTGACAAAGACTGATGAAAATCAACCAGCTTGTTCAAAATCAGGATACTTACCAGCTAAGGCAGTCGGTTACAAAACCTGCTGCCAGCGAAACACCGTCACCTGTTCAACCAACGACTAAGCTCAAGTTTTCAGATGCTGGGGTTGCACTCGCGCAGCAGTACAATGAAGACAAACGCGCTGTGATCTATGATCAACCCAATTACAAAACCAGTGTTGCAATCCAATCCTACAGTGCTATTCAAAACCAGGACCGACGTAGTGAAGTTCAATCTTTGCTCGGTGTGAGTATATATGCCTGACGAGGCCTGTCTTTTAGACTGATATAGTTACTCACAATGTCACTGACGACACGTTCAACTATGCAAACTCCCTAAATTTACCATGAATATTTTTCAGCAAAAATTTAGTCAATTCATTTGTTTTAATCTGTTTTTGGAGTAATGTTAAAAGAAAAGAACAATTTATGGTTACGAGTTTGCTGAACAGATTTAACCAGTTTGCACTCAGGCTTTCTTCAAATACGATTGTTTTGTCCCTGCGTGAAGGCTACATCGCTCTTATCCCATTTTTTATCGTTGCCTCAGTGATCACTCTTTTAAATCAGTGGCTTGGGGATGACCTAAGCAAACTCAAGTATCAAGCTCTTGGCGACTTCAATACCCTGGTTTGGGGGATATTTCCTTTACTGACATTAATCTCTTTTAGTTACTATCTGTCAAAAAACTTAAAAATCCACACCATTGCTGGTCCAGTGTTGGTACTCGCCTGTTTTACGGCTACAACGGGATACATTGAAATAAGCCAGGGGAGCCTGACCATAGTGCATAGAAACGGTATGTTGTATTCACTGCTTATGCCAGTGCTTTGCTGCTATTTACTGGCCCATATAGAACGGGTTCGCTGGCTCAGGCTGGTAGGGATTAGCTCTATTAGTCTTTTTTTGCGTAAACACCTTAATCTCATCATCCCTTACATTCTGGTCACTGCTTTGATCTTAATGGTGATCCCTGTGTTTGACCATTTTTCTGGACAGATCCACAGTACTTTAAAATTACTTAACCCGACCTGGAACGTGTTCGAAAAGATTTCTGCCCAATTGATTTTTTCACATTTACTGTGGTTTATCGGCGTCCATGGTGACAACACTTACCACTTATTGGTTTCCGGTGAGCTGACCGATTATTTGGTGTTACCTCAACTTTCGAGTTACGACTTTTATACCTGTTTTGTGATTATTGGCGGAACAGGTTGTATCTGGGGGCTGATCATAGCGTCATTGCTACTCAAAAATGCACGCCATGAGCGAAGCATTGCCATGATAGCATCTCCACTTGCCCTGTTTAATGTTAGTGAGGTTATGCTCTATGCGCTGCCAATTGTGTTTAATCCTTACTTGCTCATTCCTTTTCTACTTAGTCCGTTGCTCAACGCCTTAATTGCTTATACTTGTATTTCAACCGGACTTATTTCACTGAACCCGGCAATGGATATTCCCTGGTTCACCCCTGTTTTTGTTAGCGGCTGGCTACTGACGCAGAGTATCAGCGGCATTGTGCTGCAAGTGGTGCTGATCGCGTTGAATGCATGTTTGTATTTTCCATTTTTAAAATTTAATCGCGATCATAACTTGTCCGGCAAGGCGCTTGATGTGCTGCTCAAGCGGTTTACAACCGGAAGGTTGATAGAAGCCGGAGCAGAAAGCTCGTATACGCGCTCTCAACGAGAAGAGCAGATCAATGTTCATAGTCTGAAAGAAGTCACCGATGCCCTGAATCGGGGAGAGCTGATGCTGTTTTATCAGCCTAAAATAAACCCCTATACTAAAGATGTTGTGGGCTTTGAAGCGCTTTTGCGCCTGAAAGATTCGGATGGTCGAGTACAGGGGCCCTGGTTTCTTGCAACCTTAGAGCATCATGCACTGCTACACATAATAGATAATTTTGTTATCGATCAGCTGGAAGTCGATCTGGAACAATTCGCCCGGGCTGGGTTCAGGCCAAAAGTGAGCTTTAATATCTCTCCGCAGAATTTACTCACAGGCGGCTATAAGCGCATTGTAAAGGCGTTTGCGGATTACCCTGGGCAAGTTGAAGTCGAGTTGCTTGAATCAAGTTACATAGAAGACTTTAACCGAACGGTTGATGTAGTTAATTTACTTCGTGAACATCAGATTGCCTGCGCGATGGACGATTTCGGCACAGGTTATTCATGTCTTTCAGTGTTGTCAAAGCTTAATATAGACACCATTAAATTAGACCGGAGTTTATTGCCTGAGAGCTATAACAGTAAGTCTGTGTCTTTGTATACCAATCTGTCAGAGATGATTGCCAAATTAGGGTTTCGGTTAGTGGCAGAAGGTGTAGAGACCAAAGAAGAAGAGAATTTGGTTAAGCAATCACAAGTAGATTGTGTACAGGGGTTCTTATATTACAAGGCAATGCCTATTGATGAGGCAATGAGCCTGTTAAAAGATCAGTGTAAGGACACAACAGAGCGAGTGGTTTGATAACAATGGGCCTGTTGTCCAGGCCCGCAAAAAAGAAGGGTTATTTCGTAATATAAGAAATGAGCTTATCTGCGATCTGGGTATTGTTCAATGACCCGATAAAGGCATCGCGGCCTTCTCCGTAGGCAAAGATTTGCACATCAATGGCGGTGTGGCCCTTTGTCGTCCATCCGGTAAAGCTGGCATCATTGATCAGTTTATTAGTCGCCTTATAGAACGCCTCTTTTGACTCCTTTTGTGCACTTGCCAGATGCTTTTTGGTCTCTTTGTCAAAAGGTAAGCCCGTCAATTCGGTCCAGGAACCAGCCATTAGTTCAGGCTTCATTTCGTACAGGGTATTTGTCAACTCTTTCACTGAGACTTTAACTTTCGCAACAACATCTGCCTTCCATTCATAAACGCCATTACTTCCGAGGGTCAGGCCACCGGTTGAGTGGTCTGCAGTGACAACCAGTAAGGTGTCTGGGTTAGCATCTACATATGCTTTCGCGAGAGAAATCGCGCCGGCGAAATCATCCATCTCTTTCATTGCACAAGCAATATCATTGGCATGACCACACCAGTCAATCTGGCTGCCCTCGATCATGACAAAAAAACCTTGTTCATTATGTTTGTGCAGTAATGAAAGGGTTTTATCGGTCATCGTCGTAAGGCGATTTGGCTGATCGCTATCTATGGCGTGAGGAAACGCTACCTCTGCAAATAACCCTAACGCCGGTAAGCGATTTAGTGAATTCAAATTGTCAAATGAGTCTGCGTATTGATAACCTGCCTGCTTAAACTCATTGACCAGGTTCCTGTCGTCACGAATGAAGTATTTTGTACCTCCACCTAGCATTAAATCGACAGGGAGTTGGTCTGCAACCTTGTTGTCTATGTAGTCATCGGCGATTTCGTCATAGTTGCGGCGTGACTCGTTATGTGCTGCAAAACTCGCTGGTGTGGCGTGGTTTATCTGTGAAGTTGCAACTAATGCCGTCGTCATACCTTGTTCTTTTGCCATTTCAAGCATCGTCTTAAGCGCATGTTTGTGGGTGTCCACAGCGATAGCTCCATTGTAACTTTTAGACGCTGTGCTGAGTGCGGTTGCGCCTGCAGCACTATCTGTGACTACGGTATCATCATCCGGATAGGTGTGTGCCATACCGACGAGTATTGAGTCAAACACAGTGGGTTCAACAACTTTAGTTTCTTTATTGTCTTGCATATAGCGGTAGGCGGTTGTAAACGCAGGCCCCATGCCGTCGCCAATCATGTAAATGATGTTTTTTGGTGCTGCCAGGGCTGTGTTAGGCAAGGTACAGCCCAGTGCGAGCGCAAGAGCGCTAATTTTTCGTATCATAGAAGGTCCTTAATTTTCCCGTGTGTCTGCTCGCCTTAGTGCCAGGGTAATCACTGTTGATGGGTGATTAATGCTTTGCACGCGAGCCAGAATGCGTAGAATATTAATGTAAAGTGTTCAATAAGAATATGAATTTATGTTGATTGCTAATAAAAATAAGATAAAACAAGGGAAAGTTGCCGGGCTCGCTTACCAGGAGCTGGGCAAGGGGAAGCGGACGGTATTGATGCTTCACGGCTGGCAGGATAATAGTAACAGCTTTGTGCCTATGCTTTCGAAATTGCCAAGTGACCAGCTTGCAGAATTCAGGTTTATAGCCTTAGATTTCCCAGGGCACGGCCAATCAAACTGGCGAGGCCCAGACGCTCATTATTATTTTGTTGAATATGTTTATGATATCTTGAGTTTTATTCGTTATATGGACATTGAGCGTTGTGATATTGTCGGCCATTCAATGGGCGCCTTGGTTGGGGGCTTGTTTACCAGCTTATATAAAGAAAAAGTCGAGTCGTTGACTTTGATCGATGGTATAGGGCTTTTGTACCAAAGTGATAAAAATGCCAGGCAACAGTTGCTACAGGCATTTACGTCGCGAGACTCATTAGATAAAAACTTTGATGCGCCAAGGCGACTTTTTGCTGACAAGCAGGCCATAATTAAGGCAAGGGTGAAAGTGAGTGATTTCAGCGAAGAAATTGCTGCTATATTAATGGAGCGAAATATTGCCATGTGTGAGGAGGGGGCCCGGTTAACAACAGACCCAAAATTGAAACTACCCTCGACAACGCGTTTTTCGCGTGCTCAGGCGCTAAACTTGCTGCAAGACATTGAAACACCCACTTTAGCAGTAATGGGGGCGTCTGGTTTTGCGCAGATGAAGCATAGTTTGACACAATTTTCTGATTGTTTTAAAAGGTTTACGTGTATTGAAGTCGATGGTGGGCACCACTGTCATATGGAAAATCCGGAGCAAGTGTTAGAGAAGATCTTAACGCATATTAAACATCCGAACCTTTCCTGATTGTATATTTATGCCAAATGTGGGACCATCCCAGCTTTAGAGTATTTACTCAATTGTTTATGTACCTTAATTATATTAAGGTAAGTTCAATATAAAAAATAACGAGAACACAGGAGCTAAGAGTGGAAAAAATCTGGTTAAAGCGCTACCCCGAAGGGATGCCGGAAACAATCGACCCAGAACACTACAACTCGCTGCTAGAATTATTCGACAACAGTTTTAAAGAGTTTGGCCAGTTACCAGCGTATAGTAACATGGGCAAAACAATGACTTACCAACAAGTTGATGAAGCGACCAAGGCCGTTGCCAGTTACATCCAAAATACCCTTAAACTAGGTAAAGGGGATAAAGTAGCGGTTATGATGCCAAATCTGTTACAAACACCAGTAACAATTCTGGGTGTGCTACGAGCCGGTTGTACCGTGGTGAACGTAAATCCGCTGTATACGGTGCGAGAGCTCGAACATCAACTTAATGATTCTGAAGCGAAAGCAATATTTATACTGGCGAACTTTGCGCATACCCTTGAAAAGGCATTACCTACAACGGGCGTTAAGCACATCGTCGTAACACAAATTGGAGATATGCTGGGTGGGTTCAAAAAGCATTTAGTCAACTTTGTGGTCAAAAAGCTAAAGAAAATGGTCCCAGACTATACGCTTCCAGATGCTTTACCTTTTGCACACGCAATGAGCGCAGACCCAGCTCACTATAAGGCACCTGATATCACGCTGAACGACCTCGCGTTTCTTCAGTACACAGGCGGCACAACGGGTGTATCTAAAGGGGCAATGTTGACTCACGGAAACATGGTTGCAAACCTTGAACAGGTATCAGGTTGCCTTGATAAAGTACTTGATAAAGGGCGTGAAGTCGTAATCACAGCATTGCCGCTGTATCATATTTTCGCATTAACTGCGAATTGCCTCACCTTTATGAAATATGGTGGCCACAACATACTGATCACTAACCCTCGCGACATGCCTGGCTTTGTCAAAGAGCTTTCAAAGTATCCATTTACGGCCATTACGGGTGTAAACACTTTATTTAACGGGTTGTTGAACACACCAGGATTCTCAGAGCTAGATTTCTCTACCTTAAAAATGTCGCTTGGTGGCGGTATGGCGGTACAGCGTCCGGTTGCTGAGCGGTGGCAGACAGTGACTAAAAGCAAGCTGATGGAAGGCTATGGCCTGACAGAATGCGCGCCTTTGGTTACCATTTGCCCCTGGGATCTTGACGGCTACAATGGCTCAATCGGTTTACCAGCACCAAGTACTGAACTTAAAGTTATCAATGACAGCGGAGAAGAAGTGCCGTTGGGTGAACCAGGTGAGCTATGTGTGAAGGGCCCGCAAGTTATGGCTGGTTACTATAATCGTCCCGATGCAACGGCTGAATGCTTGCAAGACGGTTGGTTCGCAACCGGTGATATTGCCATCTACGATGAAGAAGGCTTCTTCTATATCGTTGACCGTAAGAAAGATATGATCTTAGTGTCTGGTTTTAACGTGTTTCCGAATGAAATAGAAGAAGTGGTTGCGATGCATGATGGTGTGCTGGAAGTGGCTGCTGTAGGTGTACCACATGAGGTCAGTGGCGAACAGGTTAAAGTTTTTGTCGTGCGAAAGGATCCATCTTTGACAGAAAAAGATATAATAGGTCATTGTCGCGATAAGCTAACCAATTATAAAGTCCCTAAGTTGGTCGAATTCAGAGATGAATTACCAAAGACCAATGTCGGCAAAATATTGCGTAGGGCATTAAAGTAAGAAGAAACCGGCGAAAGCCGGTTTTTTATAGGGAGTAAATGTGCAGTATCAATTTATCCAGCAGCAAGCCGAGCTCGATGCCTTTACAGGAAAAATCTCAGACAGTCAGGTCCTGGCGATAGACACGGAGTTTATGCGTCGCAGAACCCTGTATCCTGAGATTGCCTTAATCCAGGTCTATGATGGCGAGCATCTGGCGCTGATTGACCCCTTATGCGAGCTTGATTTTTCAGGGTTATGGCATTTACTTCGTGATGAAAGCATTGTGAAAGTGTTGCATTCGCCCTCTGAAGACATTGAAGTCTTTCAAAAGTTTGCGGGCTTTGTGCCAACCCCTTTATTTGACACTCAGTTTGCACTTCAGTTACTTGGTGAGGGCAATTGTGTGGGCTTTGCAAATATGGTTAAGTCAATGCTCGATATTGAGCTCGATAAGAGTATGTCCAGAACCGATTGGCTTAAACGCCCGCTGCAGGCAAGTCAACTAGAATATGCGGCAGCAGACGTATTCTATTTGCTTCCTTGCTATGAAGAGATCAGCAGTAAAATAGCTGACAGAGGCCTGACTGACATAGTGATCTCAGAATCTCAGCTTATTGCTGATAAACGTGCTTTCAAAACGCCAAATGCTTATCTGTATCTCAATATTAAAAATGTCTGGCAATTAAAGCCCAGAGATCTGGCTGTTCTTCGTGAACTTGCAAGCTGGCGGCAGAACAAAGCTGAGAAAAAGAATCTTGCGCTTAACTTCGTACTCAAAGAGCACAATATGGTAGAGATTGCGAAACGCAGACCGAGCTCTCTAAACAGCCTGCGAAATATTCCTGGTGTTGAGTCTATGGAAGTGAACCGCTCGGGCAAAGAAATATTGGCGTGTATTGAAGCAGGAAAAGCAGTCGCAGAGTCTGAATGGCCAGCGCGCGTTCAGCGACTGATTGATTATCCAGGTTACAAGGGTGCTGCAAAGGAGATAAAACAGACAATCTCTGAAGTCGCCAAGCAAAAGAATATTCCGTTGGATGTGTTCGCATCTAAAAAGCAAATTAATCAGGTTATCGGGTGGAACTGGAAGTTGGACGATGAGCAAAGGAATACTTTTATGAAGCCAGATTTGTTTCTTGGCTGGCGTCACGACGTGCTAAAAGACGCACTGTCTAAGTGGCAAATATGAGTCGCTGAAAAAGAAAAACGCCGCGTATTAGGCGGCGTTTCTGTTTAGATGTTATTTTTGCTCATCATCGGGCAACGTGACATTGAGTTCCAGTACAGCTAGATCATCTTCATTCTGCTCAAACTGCACATTGACCGCATCTGAGTCAACCTTGACATACTTACGGATCACTTCGAGAATGTCTTGTTTTAGTTGTGGCAGATAATCGGGAGTGCCTCGCTTAGAGCGTTCATGGGCAACGATTATTTGTAGCCGCTCTTTAGCCAGCGATGCGCTGGACTTTTTCTCGGATCGAAAATAATCAAGTAAAGACACATTAACCTCCAAAAATCCGCTTTAGCAGTCCTTTCTTTTCAACACTTAAAAACCTGAAGTCGACGATTTCGCCTAGCAAACGATTGATGGCATCACTATATGCTTGGCCTGCATCCGACTCTGTATCCAGGATAACGGGTTGTCCTGAGTTAGATGCATTTAATACCGCTTTAGACTCAGGGATGACGCCAAGTAAATCGATGGCCAAAATTTCCTGGACGTCTTCGACTGATAACATGTCGCCACTTTCGACTCGCTCTGGGTTGTAACGGGTAAGCAACAAATGCTCTTTGACCGGCTCAAGGCCATCTTCCGCACGTTTTGATTTACTTTGCAAAATACCCAAAATGCGATCTGAGTCACGCACAGAGGAGACTTCAGGATTCGTTGTAACAATTGCTTCGTCTGCGAAATATAAGGCCATCATTGCACCGGCCTCAATGCCTGCAGGTGAATCGCAGATGATGAAATCGAAGTCTTCCGACATCTCTTTTAATACGCGCTCAACGCCTTCTTTCGTCAGAGCATCTTTGTCGCGAGTTTGTGAAGCTGGCAAAATATAAAGCTTCTCAACACGCTTATCTTTTATCAGTGCCTGATTCAAATTGGCTTCGCCATTAATGACGTTGACAAAATCATAGACGACGCGACGTTCACAGCCCATGATAAGATCTAAGTTACGCAGGCCAATATCAAAGTCGATAATGGCTGTTTTGTATCCTTTAAGTGCCAGACCTGTACCGATCGCTGCACTTGATGTGGTTTTGCCTACACCACCTTTACCTGAAGTTACGACAATAATCTTTGCCATCTGAATTATCCTTTGACCAATGCTGTTAATTCTAATGATTCGTTATTTTGTGAAATCTGGCAGGCTTTGCCCCAGTGTTCTCCTTGTAAAGAGTCACTGATCCAATAACTGCCACCTACTGAAACAAGTTCT
Source organism: Pseudoalteromonas sp. AWH4_217 (assembly GCF_056161105.1). Classification (NCBI taxonomy): domain Bacteria; kingdom Pseudomonadati; phylum Pseudomonadota; class Gammaproteobacteria; order Alteromonadales; family Pseudoalteromonadaceae; genus Pseudoalteromonas; species Pseudoalteromonas sp. AWH4_217. Next base: position 211,693 of record NZ_JBSWYM010000009.1, read on the forward strand.
GCTTCAAGCTTTTGGCAGTAAATGCTAGCCTCGTGATTTCCTTGCGCACCAGCAATAGCACGCCCTCTGAGCGTGCCATAGATGTGAATATTGCCATCGGCAATGACCTCCGCCCCATGACTGACAGCCCCCAGTACAATGAGGTCCCGATCCTTCGCATAAATTTGTTGCCCAGATCGAACTGTGCTGTTGATAACCTGGGCGCCGAGATAGACTTCTTTTTCTACCACCTGCGTGTCAGGGCTGTCCTGAGTCACAGGTTTAACGTCTTTAGTATAGTTAAGTACGGACAAGCCAATTTCTTTCGCCTCAGCATTATGCTGTTCTGTACCGTTACATATACCAACCGGATTCAGTGCCAGCTCTGCAAGAATGCGTTTTAAATCGCTGAGGACAATGCTCTGTTCCTGGACGTCGGCAAGATTGATGACGATAGGCGCTCCTTTAAAAAATTTAGGAGCCTGGGAAATTTTATCACTCAGTTGTTGCTTTACATTGCCAAGGTCGGCGTCGAAGAGGTGTAAAACTGAGAGTGTAAACAGGTTTCCCTTCAATTCAAAAGACTGTGTAGACATAAGCGCTCAATACCAGTGCGAACTCTGATTAATATTGTTCTGACCCCGTACTCTGTACGTTTGAGAGTCGCAAAACTTTCCAAATATTATATAGGTCATGGTATAGTGCTGCTCTCAGATTAGCAAGATTTTATAGGGTTATAATGCTAGCCGCAGTATATAAAAGTAGTAAAAAAGCCGATACTTATCTTTTTATTGAAAAACGAGACGATTTTAGCAAAGTCCCTGACCCTTTAATGGCGACTTTTGGTACGCCTATATTCGTAATCATTGTGGATTTAGCAAAACGCACCAGACTCGGGGTTGCTGATTTAAGTAACGTTAAGCAAAAATTAATCGACGATGGGTTTTATTTGCAGCTGCCGCCTCCACAAGAAAATCTTCTGGACGAATTAAAAAGACAAAACGGAGTAAAAAGTGACTAAAACACTATCCGCAATATTAGTATCTTTATGTCTGGCATCGCAAACCGTTAAAGCAGATGATCAGGCGCGCTTTGATAGTTACGTAGAGGTGCTAAAAGCTGAAGCCCTGGAAAGAGGCTATGAGCAGGCTCTGATTGAAAGGGCGTTTAGTACGGTCAAATTTAAAAAGAAAGTGATTAAACAGGATAAGAACCAGCCTGAAATAGTTGAAACGCTGGAAACTTATTTGCCTAAACGCGTACCAGACTGGAAAGTTCAGCGAGCAAGAAAGCTGTACAAAGAAAACAAAGAGCTGCTGGATAAAATCAGCCAAGACTTTGGCGTTCAGGGTCGCTTTATTGTTGCATTATGGGGACTAGAAAGTAGTTTTGGTCGCGTACAGGGCGGCTACCCTGTGATCAGCTCACTCGTTACTTTGGCGTTTGATGGTCGTCGTGAAGCGCTCTATAAACGTCAGTTGTGGGCCGCGCTTGACATTCTCAAAGATGGCCATGTCGATATTGACAACTTCAAGGGCTCATGGGCCGGCGCCATGGGCCAATCTCAGTTTATGCCAACTTCTTTTAATTCTTATGCTGTCGATTATAACAATGATGGTAAAAAGGATATCTGGACCAGCAAAGAAGATGCATTAGCATCGATAGCAAACTACCTGAAAAGTGTGGGGTGGAATGACAATCTGACCTGGGGGCGTCAGGTAAAGTTACCAGAAGATTTCCCGAGTCAGTATGTGCTCAAACGCGGTTCGAAAAACCACAAGCAATGGCTTGAATTCTGGCGCGATTCTGAGCGCTCACTCGAAGAGTGGCAAAATCTTGGTGTCAGGCGTACAGATGGCACCGACTTACCTAAGGTAAATATTAGCGCTGCGTTAGTCATGCCCGATGACATGAACGGTCGTATGTATCTGGCTTACAACAACTATAAAGCGCTCATGAACTGGAACCGCAGCTACTATTTCGCAACCAGTGTAGGTTATTTATCTGACCGTATCGGCTATCCGAAAATTTAGCCGTCCAGGTAAAAAACTAAAATAAAAAAGGCAGCGTGCGGGCTGCCTTTTTGGTTGGGCTAATGCAAGTGAAAATCAGTAGTAGCTCAGGTCCTGAGTTTTTCCCCAGAAAACCCGATAAGAAAACAACGTATAGCCAATGATAGCCGGCACCACCAGCACTACGCCGTAGAGCATAAAGGTGAGGGCAGACGGATCGGCAAGAGCCTCGAATATGGTGAGCGTACCTGGTACAACATATGGGAAGAAGCTGTATACCAGGCCAAAGAAGCACAGTAAAAATATCATCACTGTGATGGCAAAAGGTAACCAGCAACCATGGCTAGGGTTATCATTGAGTTTTACTAACACTCTGTCCTGTATGACAAAGAACACCATGCAGATCAATGGCAGCGGCAGCAGTAACAGGCTTATCTCGGACCCAAACCAGCGCGTCTGAACGTAGGCATTAATCAGTGGGTTGACCACAGAGACCGCCAGTACCCCCAGCAAAGCAATGAGGTTACTTAGCCGACACCAGCGTATGGCTGAATGCTGAATGTCACCTTCGCACTTCATAATTAACCAGCCAGCCCCTATTAAGGTGTAAGCAGCTATAACGCCGACTCCGCTGAGCGCAGCAAACAGGTGACTCGCAAGGCTGTGTTCAAATGACATCACATACAGACCCAGCATATACCCTTGCGTAAACGCGGTGATGAGACTGCCCAGCTTAAAACAGCGATCCCAGGTTTGCCGATAACGGGTTTTCGCTTTGGCGCGAAAATCGAAAGCGACGCCTCTTAGAATTAATCCCAACAGCATAAAGGCGATGGGTAAATAGAGCGCCTGCAAGATAATCGAGTGGGCAGTGGGGAATGCGATTAATGCAAGGCCAACAGCTAGCACCAGCCAGGTTTCATTGGCATCCCAGAAAGGACCAATTGACGCTATCATAGTATCCGCAGCGGGCTTATTTTTGCCTGGCAACAAAATACCGACCCCCAGATCATAGCCGTCCAATACAGCGTAAACGATAATCGCCAGTGCCATCAGCGCACTATAGAGCAAAGCAAGATATTCGGCGCTAAACATATTGACCTCCCTGAGCTAGTGTTGTCTGATACTCTTCAACTTGTACTGCATTACGCGCTGTATAGAACAACGTCTTTATGTATGCTGCCAGCAAAATGGCATATAAAGTGAGGTAGCCGATCAGGGTCAGTAAGACATGTTCGCTGGGGACATGTGTAACCAGCTCCTCTATCTTAACCAGACCATTTACCATAAATGGCTGGCGACCAATCTCAGTGACATACCAGCCCGCCAGCGTGGCAATCCACCCTGAAAATGTCATGACTACTAAAGCTTTCAGCTGCCAGATTGGGAGAGTCGAGCGTTTCCACAGGGTGTAGCGAGTTACCAAGGCGACGAGTATCATTAAAACGCCCATACCTACCATGATCCTAAAGCCAAAAAACACAGGTTTAACCGGAGGATGTTCCCCTTTAAATTCATTAAGGCCCTTGATTTCGCCTTGTGCATCGTGTGTCAGGATCAGGCTAGCCAAATTAGGAATGGCGATTTCAAAGTGATTGGTTCTGGTTTGCTCATCCGGTATGGCAAAGAGCAACATAGGCGCACCTTGTTCGGTTTCCCAGACACCTTCCATCGCGGCCACTTTTTGAGGCTGGTGCTCGAAGGTGTTCAGACCATGCAGATCGCCGACAAACATTTGCATCGGGGCGAGTAGGGCTGCGACCGTAAGCGATACTTTCAAGGTTAGTTTAGGGGCGTGCTTATGGTCCTCTTTAAGCAGTCGATAAGCACTTATTCCAGCCATCAGAAAAGACGCGGTGAGCCCGCTTGCCAGTAACATATGGAAAAAGCGATAACCGAATGATGGATTGAAGATGATCTCAAACCAGTCTTTGGGATAGAAAACCCCATCGACAAGCGTGTATCCAGTCGGGGTTTGTAGCCAGCTGTTTAAAGACAAAATCCAAAAAGCCGACAATGTGGTGCCTATGGCTACTATCAGTGTCGCAAAGGTATGCAGGCGTGGACTGACACGTTTCATGCCAAATAGCATAATGCCTAAAAAGGTCGCTTCCATAAAAAAGGCGGTAAGTACTTCGTAGCCCAGTAAGGGTCCAGCTATATTGCCGACGCGTTCCATAAAGCCGGGCCAGTTGGTGCCAAACTGAAAAGACATGGTGATACCACTGACTACTCCGAGTGCAAAAGTAAGGGCAAATATCTTAACCCAAAACCGATAGGCCCGAAGCCAAACCGCTTCGCCGGTCCGGTCATAACGGAACTTGAAGAGCACCAGAAACCAGGCCAAAGCGATGGTGATGGTAGGAAAAAGAATATGAAAGCTTATATTTGCCGCAAATTGAATACGCGACAACAGTAGGGTATCAAGCATGACGCACCTCGCATATTATATCAGCCTAACCGGGCCTGAGTCAGGCAAACGGAAACTGATACGACTGTAGTGCGCGGGCACGAACCGCGCACAATGAAAAAATCCTTTTCAAAAGCCACTCTTAGGACTTTCTGAGTAGCTTGTCCTTCAAATCAATCACCTTGCTGACCGATGAGCCAAGTTTCATCAAGGATTGCAACTGCTCGGGTGTTAACCGTTGCAGTTCAGCAGACCACTTGGTCACTGTTTCCAGCAAGTCGTGGATAGATTGCATTTGCTCTTGCGCGTATTTCTCTTCTGGTGAATTCGCGCTGTCGAGAATTTGATCGCGCAACAAGGTCAGGGTAGGGTCAATTTCACGTTTACGGCGTTCTTCAAAAACGCGGTTTGCCAGGTCCCAAATACTGCCATTTGGCGAATAGTATTCTTTTCTGTCCCCGGGAATATGGTGGACCTTAACCAGTTGCCATGATTGCAGCTCCTTGATCCCCATGCTGACATTGCCTCGAGAGATCTTGAGAGCTTCAGCAATCTCGTTGGCCGTTAAAGGCTTTTCGTTAATGACCAGCAGGCCAACCATTTGTCCAATGGTGCGATTGAAGCCCCAGCGGCTTCCCATCTCTCCACAATGGAGAACGAAGTTTTCGATTTTAGGTGATAGCTGCATTATTAAAGTTTCAGTAATTATTGAAACTTTAATATATAGTGCGTTTTGATTTGGATCAAGCCAAATATTCAACTAATTTAGAGGGCAAGAGAAGTTAAAAAATGGGAAAGCACAGATGTTTACTTTCCCATCGGTTGAAGGATGTTCTTATCTTGGATATTACGCCTTTATTCAGCGTGTTTACCTGTTTCCCAACGCTCATTCAGCAACGTTTGACCTGCATCAATGGCGCCTGGCTCTAACGTGGTCGCCATTGAGTCATTCCAGCGATTCAAATAACCAAATAACGCGATCACGCCAAGGATCTCGACAATTTCGCCGTCATTCCAGTGCGCCTGCATTGCGGCTTCAATGTGTGCATCTACAGCATTGGGTACACTTGATGCGGCGAGGGCAAATTCAAATGCCGCTTTTTCAGCTTCTGTGTACACCTCGCTTTCACGGAACTGCCAGATTTGATCCAATCTTTCGTCAGTACCACCGTAACGTTGTGCCGCAAGGATGGTATGTGCTTCGCAGTATCGACAGCCAGTGTTCGCACTGGTGATATACCCTATCAGTCTTTTAAGTTCTGATGTAACCCGGCCATGGTTTTCCATGACTGCCTTGTTCAGGTTGATGAAGGCACGGGCAATGGCAGGTCGAATTTGCATGGTCAGCACACTGTTGGGGCAAAAACCAAGTGTCTCATTAAAAAACTTTGCTAATTCTGCGACTTCCTGATCATGTTCTTGTGACAATGGGTTAACTAAAGGCATACTGTTTTCCTGTTAATGTTTATATGTTGCATATGCAACAACTATATGTGTAGAGGTACAAATTGTCCAGTGACAATGAAATGAAAATTGCCATTGCCAACAGAAAACGCGCTTTGGCGGTAACAAACCTTAAAGACGAAGCGCTTGATTTGGCTGCTCACGTACCCTTCCAGGTTGCTGTTGTAAGTAACCTCTTGTCACTCGATCGTGATCCGGTAATTCGTTCTTTGACTGAGCTTAATACAAGGGAACTGCGTGTTTTGCTTAACGTGGGATCTTATGGGCCAATTACTGCTGCTGAAGTCAGCTATCAATCCCGGCTTGATCCCTATTCAGTTACGCGTGCGGTAAACGTCTTATTGAAGCTTGGATTGGTTCAGTCAAAAGAAATAACAGGTAAAAGCAAACCTGTTGTACTAACCGCAGAAGGAAAAAGTATTTATGACAAAGTCACAGCACACGTACGTAAAAGGGAAGAAATGCTTACAGCGCATATGACCGAAGACGAAAAGGCGTTACTAGAGACTCTGTTGATGAAGCTTGAGCTCACAGCAGAAGAAATACTGGCAAATGAAGTGACTGAAATGGAAGCACAAGGGCAAGTGGTGACCCGTGACCACAAAGAAATGCTACGTTGGCATAAACGTAGCAGACACGGTTAATCAGAGCACACCTATGCGGTCGATAACGACATTCCGGCTGTCGAATAAACAGCGTGCTGAGTCATAGCTAAAGGTATCAAGATAACGACCGTTGATGATTTTTGTCGTGGCTGGCTTAGCCTTGTCCTTTAGTAGCAGGATGAAATGTGATTCTGCCTCAAGTTGGTTATGGTTACGGTAGAAACTGGATGATGTCATCATATGAATGGTATTCGTGGTGTGGCGCGCTTTATCAAATCGCTCGACTATTTGCGTTTTACCATTTAATTCGATATTGAGTTTCTCAACTGTAAAACGGGCGTCGTCAGTGAACAGGTTAGCATATTGTGTGGTTGTGCCTGTATCGCGAATTTGTGGGTACGCATATACAAGTGTCTTGCAGGTGTTTTCTTCGGTTGGGTTGTCAAATGATGTACAACCGCCAGCAAATAGCAGTGGCAGGAGCAGACGATACATGTGTATGGCCTCTGTTAATTAAGTGTATGTGGATGATTACACAAAATTAATCAGGGGCCAAGACGGGAATATGAGTTGCCTCAGTGCTTTTTGTGAGCTTGTTTACTTGCGTTTCTAAAAGCCTCTCGAGCGGCAATCATGCGGTATCCAAGTGCACAGGCAATGTAGACAAGCACTAGTGCACTGCCTGCAAGTAAGGTTTCTTTATCCTGAACGAACATCCATAACATTGCTAACGCGATACTCGCAAAAGTAAAGTGTGTAACGAGTGGGTTCATTCTGGCTTTCTTTTTCATTTCAATAAAACTGGCATGGCTAAATATCGACCATATTATAAATCACATTATTCAGATGTGATAGTAATTTCCGCTTTTTATTATTTTATGTGGTCATAAAGTGCTGCTTTTTGGTTCATGCCTCATCCTTTGCTTTATTCTTCTTATCTCTGTGCCAACACCTTGGTTCTAAAATCGTAGATGGGAATGAATTAGGCACAGAGAATTTGACCCAGAATAAGTTCTTCATCCTGCGATATTTTACAATGATACAGGTCGCAACGACTGTGCTTATAGAGGGAGGATGTAGTGAAGGCAACCGAACGTAGAAAGCTGGGCCTTAAGCAACTTATATTATTGCTGGTAAGTGCTGGGATCGTTTTGTCCGTTTATAGTGCGCTCATGGCAAGCTATCGTGTGCATGAGCGCGCTTTTATTAAAGATACTTTGGCTTCGAATCAGGCTTATGCTGAAAAGCTAGCAGAAGTCACTGAGTTGTTTTTACAGTCCTTAAATAGTCAGTTGAGGGTAAGTGCTGGCCATATTGCAAATCACTTTGAAGATCGTAAAGCGATAGATACGGAATTAGCACGGTTACTGGCTCAAACCAATAGTTTTGACTCTTTGGTTGTCATAAATGCTCAGCGCAAAGTCATCTCAGCTCAGCCTTCGACCCTTGAGCTAACTGGGCTTACCTTAGACTCGTCTTTAGCACTGCCTATTGAGCTACAAGCGCCTTATATTCTCGATCCATTTGTGTCGCCGGCGGGTAATCTTATGGTGAGTCCGACCTTTCCAATTTTTGCAACTGACGGGACATATCTTGGCTTTATCGCTGGAGGTATTTATCTGCAGGGCGATACCATCTTAAACCAGCTTTTGGGCACACACCATGTCTCAGAGCACTCGTATGTATATGTAATAGATAAAGATAAACGTCTCATCTATCACAGAAATAATAACCGGGTAGGCGAGCGAATCGTCGGCAATCTCGCAGTGAACAAGGTACTAAGAGGCGAATCTGGCGCGACAGAAACCGTAAATAGTCAGGATGTTAATATGCTGGCTGGTTTTGCTCCGATATCCAGCACTGGCTGGGGAATTGTGAGTCAACGCGCGCTGACCAGTATCGTTGCTCAACTGAATTTGACACACAAAGATGTACTTTATTCAACATTACCATTCGCGCTGGCAATCTTATGCGTCACATTAATCGCCGGGTTTGTCATTGCCAGGCCTCTTGCTTTGTTGGCCCAAAACGTTAGCTCTTTGAGCCCACGTAATTTGCGCTGTATTGATCAGACGCCCGCCTGGTATTTCGAGGCTGAAAATTTAAAGTCGGCGATCCTTAATAGCTCTGAGCTGCTTGGTCAGGAGATAAAAGAACTGGAACAAGACAGAAAAATGGATCCGCTGACCAAGCTCAACAACCGCTTTGCCATGCAGCTTTGGCTGGACAATGTAAAAACAATGCAATACCAGTTTTCAGTACTTGCTTTGGATGTGGATCACTTTAAATCTATCAATGACGAGTTTGGTCATGGAGCCGGCGACGACGTGTTGTGCGCACTTGCATGTGTTATGAAGAAAAATGCCAGATGTCACGACTTTGTTTGTCGAAGCGGCGGTGAAGAGTTTCTGGTTTTTATGCCATTTGTTGATGAAAAGCGGGCTTATAGTATCGCTGAGCGTTTGCGCATTGCGATAAGCGAACACCCCATGTCAATTCCAAGGCAGGTCACCGTGTCAATTGGTATTGCCAGTTGGCCTGTGAATCGCAAAAGCATTGAGGAAACACTTGAAATGGCAGACAAGGCGCTTTATCAGGCCAAGCGCAATGGCCGCAACAGGACATGTCGGGCAAAGGTCCACAGCGATGCTGCGAACAATGATGTTGCACAACATGCAGTTTGAGGTACATATGTGAAAAACATTGTACCGTTTAATAAAGGAGTGTTTGAACATGCTACTATGTTGTGATATGAATAATATCATATTACTGGTCAGACGTTATAGTTGTTACATTAACCTGATCACGACAAGCACAGGGATTGACGATGCTCAGAAAAAAGTTCGATTTATTGATCTGTATCGAGAATAAGACTTGCTTTTAATTCTATCATTGCAATTTATAAAAATACCTGTTGATATTGAAAACAATAAAATATAAGAACTTAGCCGAAAAATGACTTTTTCATTCAGTACTTTTTACAATTTGTGCAGCAGCGAGGCGCGCTATGAGCTGGCGCTCGATTTGATCTATGAGAAGTTCAAACCGGCGCATTGCTTGATTGGCAAATTCATTGATGCGGACACGCGTGTTAAAACGGTTGCTTATTCTGTCGATGGGAAAAGGTCAAATGATATCATCTATGATCTTGAAGGAACGCCCTGCAACGATGCAAAAACCAGCCAGGGCGTGTGCTCCATTAGCTGTAACCTGCAGCAGATGTACGCGGAAGATGAAATCCTTAAAATATTTGATATTGATGGCTATTTGGGTGTTACATTACGTGCGCTTGATCATAAGCCGATAGGGATTATGGTCTGTCTATTTGATGAAAAAGTAGAGGTGAGTGACGAGGACCGCCATTGGTTCAGAGAGTTGAGCTTACTAGTCGGGGCTGAGCTCAATCATAATCTAGAGATTGCAGCACAGCAGATCCTGGTAAAGCAATTGGCAAAAGGTGAACGTATAGCAAAGCTGAGTTCCTGGACGTGGAATATCAGCCGAGACAAGCATGTGTTTAGTCATGAAATGCGTCGTTTACTGCAGCACAGAGAAGAAACCCTAACGCTAGACGACTTTACTGATTGTTTAACTGAAGCGGATCAAAAACGGCTCAGAGTGATTATCCAAAAGCTCAGGACCGGTCATTTAGATTATATTGATGTGAATGTCACTCACAAAAAACGCACTAATTTAAGGGGTCTATACAGAATCATTGGTCGTGTTGAACAGTGTGAAGAGCAGCGCGACGAACGTGTATTTAGCGCCACGGTGCAAGATGTTACCTATATTTATTCTTTGAATAAGCAGCTGGAACTAACCAATGTCGTGTTCGAGCATGCTACAGAGGCCATCATGATCACCGATGGGGACAACAAGATCATCATGGTGAACAGGGCATTTGAGCGTCTGACGGGCTATACCGGTCATGAGTTGATGGGACGCGATCCATCAGTACTGTCTTCAGGTCAGCATAGTAACGACTTTTATCATAAAATGTGGAACAGCTTGATGAGTGCCGGTTGCTGGAAAGGGGAAATATTTAACCGCCGTAAAAACGGTCAGATTTTTCCGGAAGAGTTAACGCTGAGTCTGGTGAAAGATGAACAAGGCGAAATACTGAATTATGTTGCCATTTTCCGCGACATTACTGAGTGGAAGCGCAATGAGGCGCAGCTGACCTTTTATGCAAACCATGAGCCCCTGACCGCATTGCTGAATCGGCGCTGTTTCATCGATATAGTTGAAGAAAAAATATCTGCCAGTCGCAGTCTGCATACACCTTGCTCTTTGTTGTTTATTGGCCTTGATCACTTCAAGGAAGTAAATGATATCTACGGTCCGGAAATAGGCGACAAAGTGCTCGTGTCGGTCGCAAAAAGGCTTAGAAACGGCATCAGAGAGAATGATACGATATCCCGTTATGGCGGCGATGAATTTGCTATCTTACTTGACAACACTGACGTAAAAAGCGCCTTGCAGGTTGCCAAAAAGCTCAGTGATAAGATTAAACAGCCATATGTTTTCAATGATTTGACCGTTGAACTCAGTGCAAGTACCGGGATAGCGCAACTGGAAAATAGAGGCAGAATTACCGCTGCCAAATTTATACGCAACGCAGCACATGCATTGGAGAGTGCGAAGAAAACTCATCGAGGACATGTTGCTTTACATAATGCCGCTATCCAAAATGCTTATCTGAATAAGGTCAAGCTCAAGGACAAGCTTAAAGCGGCACTGAAAGCAAACTTACTGACCGTTTACTATCAGCCGATAGTTGATGTACAGCGCAGAAAAATCGTTAAGTTTGAAGCGCTGGTAAGGTGGTTCGATGACGAACAAGGTATGGTATCACCCGGAACCTTCATTCCCATCGCAGAGGAATTTGGCTTAATTCATATGATAGGGCAGTTTGTGTTGGAAAAAGCCTGTCAGGATCTCAAAGCGTTACATCTGCATGGGTATGACGATGTCAGTATTTCTATTAACCGATCGGTTAATGAGTTCAAGACGAGCAACGATCAGTTCAAACTCGTTACCGAAGCCATTTCCAACGCCGGGGTTCCATTTGAGAAAGTCACGCTTGAGGTTACTGAGTCTATGGCGACGAACCGCTACACTTGGGAACTACTTTCTAAATTAAGAGAGCAGGGCGTGAAAATCGCGCTTGATGACTTTTGTACTGGTTACTCCTCTCTTAGTCACCTGATAGAAAATCAGGTTGACTACTTGAAAATAGATAAGTCGTTTGTAGATAGTCTAATGGCAGACAGAAACAAAAAGGTGATGATTAGCTGCTTGCTTAATCTGGCTGAAGAGCTGGGTATTAAAGTTATTGCTGAAGGGGTGGAGTCTCAGAGTCAACTGACTATGCTGGAACAACTGGGTTGTCATCATATACAGGGCTTTTACTACAGCCCGGCTCAGCCTTTATCTGCTTGCCTGAGGTTATTACAAGAGTTTAACTCCGGTCAGGTGTTTAACGATGAACTTATCTATATCAGTAAATCGTCACAGCAACATTAATGAGCAAGGGGCCTGAAACGGCCCCTTTTATTTACTTTAAGTACGGTTTAAGTACGTCCAATAATGCGAAGAGATGATCATCTCTGTCGTTGAGTGCCGGGATATAGTGGTAGGTTTCACCACCCGCTTCCAGGAAGTACTCGCGGTTTTCCTCTTCCAGCTCTTCGAGTGTCTCAAGACAATCTGCGCTGAAAGCAGGACTCAGTATAGCGACTTCTTTAACGCCTTTCGTTGCCAGCTCTTTGAGTGTGACGTCGGTATAGGGCTGCAGCCATTCCTCACGTCCGAACCGGCTTTGGAAAGTCGTCATAATTCTGTCTTTATCAAGCTTGAGTTGCTCACAAACGAGGCGCGTGGTCTGGTGGCAAAAGCAGTGATACGGGTCCCCACTATCTAAAAACCGCTTAGGTGTGCCATGATAAGAAAAAAGCAGCTTCTCAGGTAATCCATGTTTATCAATATGTTCCTGTACCGAATTTGCTAAAGCCGTAATGTAACTCGGCTGTTTGTGATATCCGTTTATAAAACTCAGGCTTGGTACCCAGCGCCATGTTTTGAGTACATTTGCGATTGCATCAAATGTTGAACCTGTCGTTGCACTCGAATATTGAGGGTAGAGGGGAAAAACAACAATATTAGTGATCCCTTTTTCACGGAGTGCTTCAAGACCACTTTTTATAGAAGGATTGCCATAGCGCATCGCCATCACAACTTCGACATGCTCGTAGTGTTGTTCTTTTAATAATGCGCTTAGCTTATTACACTGATCTTGAGTGATCTGAACCAATGGCGAGCCATTTTCTGTCCAGATACTTGAGTAGGCTTTTGCTGAACGACTCGGTCTTATCCTCAGAATCACGCCGTGTAGTATCAACCACCAAAGTGCTCTGGGAAGTTCGACGATACGTGGATCTGACAAAAACTCTCTTAAGTAATTTCTTAATGCAGGGGCTGTTGGTGCGTCAGGGCTACCCAGGTTAGTTACCAGAACACCGATTTTTTCATTAAATCTGTTCTCGTGCGGATTATCAGTTATTGCAGAAAGCTTTGGCACTCAAGGCTCCTTTGGTGTGTTCTTCTAGCCCTGCTATTCTACATAAAAGGCCAGAGTGAAAAAACGATTTTTGCTTATACGCGTTTGGCATCATATTGGATCTAGTTATTTTGTCTTAAAAAATCGGCGAAATATAGATTTGTTGTTGCAAAAACAGCGCATTAGTCGTATTTTCTCGCTCCGCACCAGCAATTTACAGCATAGAATTCGAGTTAACAATGCGATTGAACCACCCCGTCACGAATCAGGAAAAGCGTTTTTCCGCAGACACCCGGCTCATTTCAGTGACAGACCTGAAAGGAACGATACTGGATTGTAATGAACATTTTATTGAAGTCAGTGGCTATGCCAGAGAAGAACTGATAGGACAACCTCATAATCTCGTCCGCCACCCGGATATGCCAGAACTTGCATTTAAGACGATGTGGGATCAGCTTAAGGCGGGCAAGCCTTGGATGGGCTTAGTAAAGAACCGTTGTAAAAACGGCGACCATTACTGGGTAAATGCGTATGTCACGCCGATGACGCAAGACGGGAAAATTATAGGCTACGAATCCGTTCGTAGCTGTCCGGACCGTGCATCTGTTGAGCGGGCAGAAGCGTTGTACAAACGGGTTAAATCGGGACAGCGTGACGGATTTAAGTTGCCTAAGCTACGCTCGATCTGGTCGTCGTTAGCCGTGGTTATTGCGATTTTACTCTATATGTCTGCAGGCGAAGCAATCGGGTTTGCCTGGTTGGTTGTCAATACACTCGCATTATTTGCATACAACACATATCGAGATAACGAGCAGCTAAGTCGAATTGATAAGGTGATGTCTCATAGTTTTTGTGACGATATAGCAACTCAGGTTTACTCGCCTTGGACGGGTAAGATGGCTCAACTGCACGTCAAGTTGCTTAGCGAGCGGGCGCATCTAGACACCATTATCACTCGTATCGAGTTTGCCGCTAAAGGGGTTGCCAGTGGTGCAACAATTAGCAACTCTAAGAGTATTGAGACTACCGAGTGCCTGACTAAGCAGCAGCTTGAGACCGAGCAAGTTGCCACTGCTATGAATGAAATGGCTACTACAATCAATGAAGTGTCGCATAGCGTTCAGGCTAGCTCGGAAGATGCAAAAGGGGTGCTTATTCTCGCACAGGAAAGCGCACGAAGCTCTGAAGAAACCCGCGCTTCAATCGAGAATCTTGGTGCAACGGTCGTTGATATCAAAGACTCGGTGCTAGGTGTTGCCAAACAAACTTCCAAGATAGCAGAAGCTGCGCAGATAATTGAACAAATCGCTGAGCAAACTAATTTACTTGCATTGAACGCGGCAATAGAAGCGGCGAGGGCCGGGGAGCAGGGGCGGGGTTTTGCCGTTGTTGCAGATGAAGTACGCCACCTGGCGCAAAGAACCCAGGAATCAACGAAAGAGATCCATGCAATAATCGAACAGTTGACGCAAAGTACGCAAAACGCCGAGTTCATAGCGCAACGAGGCGAGGATGAATCTCGCCAGGGGATAGAGCAGCTTTCTCAGTCTTCTATGAAACTGGAAGGCATTTACCAATTGATAGAAAAAATCAGCGCCAGTAGCATGCAAATTGCCACTTCTGTAGAAGAACAGGCAGCTGTTTCTGAAGACATTAACCAGCAAGTTGTTAATATTGCTACGCTGGCGAATACCAGTGTAAGCAGCTCTAATGAAATGCATGTCATCAGTGAGGAGCTAACGACAGTAGCAAATGACATGTACGAGCTGGTGGTACGTTTTAAGCGCTAGGCTTTAATCAGGATCCTAAATGGGGAAGGTTTTTGGGTTTCTAACTGTTGTAGTTTGGCAACAGTTGTTTCCGTGAAAATGTGCCCCTTGGGTAACAGCATGATCCCTTTATGGCTATGGATAGCCAGTCCAAGTTCCATACCCGGTTCAAGAGCTTGAGCACTAATGATGTTCATTGACCCAACCTGGCTTGTAGTTGACGTGTCGGCTTTTATCGCTTGTTCAAGTGCTAAGACTACTTTGGGGTGGTAGAACGACCCGCTATACATTTTAATAATTTCAAGTGCATGTACACGCTTGGTCTCAATATCTCCCTGATTTTTTGTAAGATTTTCTACATAATCTCTTGCAGCAGCGAGTATTTGTGCACCAATAGGAATTTGTTTGCCTTTAAGCCCTTTTGGGATCCCCTGACCGTTATATTTTTCAAATTGATGATATATTGCTTCGCCAACATCACTCAAGTGCTGAGCAGGCATCAGCATAAGCTGTGCGGTCGCCGGATGTGTAAAAAATAACTTTCGTTGCTCTGAGCTGAGCTGTTCAAGTGGCTTATCGTACAATACAGGGTCCATAGCCAGTAGCCCGACCTGTGCCAGATAACCAGCCATTTTTGTCAGCTGTACCACTTTGTCTCCCAGGCCCAGCTTTTGTGCGATTAAGCCACTAAGATTGGCAATCTGTTTAGCCATATCCGCATCAATGTAGGGATTTGCATTGATGAAGTTGTAGAGTAGTTCTACGGTTGCCTTGTGTTCATCCTGCTCGCGTTTGTTGGCTGTTTCTAATTGGCGCAGTACAGTGCGGATCTGAGCGGTTCGCTTTTCGACTAATTCTTCGAGATTGCCGTTTAATATTTTTAACTGTGCATTTTGATTGCTTATAGCAGTCTGAAGCTCGGCATTGTATTGTTTGAGGCGATACTTCTCTGCCGCATCTTTGATAACATGAATGAGCGCTTCATTTTGCCAGGGTTTTTGAAGAAAGTTATGGATTCCACCTTCATTGATGGCTGCAATCGTAGAGTCCATATCTGCATAGCCAGATAATAATATACGCTGTGATTGCGGAGAAGCTTGCCTGGCTTTTGTCAAAAACTCCACGCCATCCATTTCGGGCATACGCATGTCCGAAATAATGACCTCATAGTCATGCTCAGCTAGTGCCTGTAACGCTTGCTCGCCACACTCAAACAAAGACACTTCCATGCCTGCAAAGCCGAGTGTTCTTCTGAGCACTTTTAGAACGCTAGGCTCATCATCAAGGCACAATACTCGAATAGGGCCTGTGGGAGGAGCAATCGTAACTTGCTGTGGATCGTGTTCAACCATATATCAATTAGCTAAAGCAATAGATAATATAAAAATTAGTCTAAACTTTGTTTTATAACAATTGCTGCAGCGAGTTTGCTGTTAAATTACCCCTGCTAAGGAGCAAACAATGAAAGGCATTATATTTCGTAGCTTAGAGGAGTTGGTTGTCAAAAATCTGGGTATGGGTGAATGGAATACGTTATTGGACAAGCATAGCCCGGCCCACCGTAGCTATGTTTCAGCTGTATCCTACCCCGATGAAGAGCTGTTTGCGTTGGCAAATGGCGTCGCGGAAAAAATGGCTTTGCCATTAGCGGATGTACTAGGCGTATTTGGACGGTTTTTGTTTGGTTCATTGGCTGCTAAGCATCACACTGTGCTTGAGCCTTTGAATACTTTTGAGAAGTTAATTCTTGCCATAGACAGTGTGATCCACGTAGAGGTGGCAAAACTCTACGATGAACCTAACCTGCCCAAAATAGATGCAAAGGTCATCGAGGAAGGTAAAATTCTCGTTGATTATCGTTCACCCCGAAAACTATGCTTTTGTGCTGAGGGGCTCATTTACGGGGCTGCGGATCATTACAACAAACAAATTGAAATATCTCACACCAATTGCATGCACGAAGGGGATGAGCACTGTCGTTTTGTGGTCAGTATATTGTCTTGATAAGACGATAATAGTAAGGCTCAGGACAATTGATATAGTAGAAGCGACTGAGAGCCGGAGGGTAAGTATGTCGAACGAAAGCAACGAGTACTATAAAGCATATCATAGAGAGAAGCAGGCTCGAGACGAACTAGAGACCCTGCTGGAAGATAAAACCCGCTCTTTGTACCTTGCAAATCAGGAGCTGGAAGCAAATCTGGCGCAATTAAAGCGGCAACACGCTGCGATACTGCAAAGCGAGAAAATGGCCACCCTGGGTGTAATGTCTGCCGGCGTCGCCCATGAGATCAATAATCCGCTTGCATATATAAACGGTAATATAGGCACCCTTGGACAAGTAGCTAAAGGTGTCTCTGACTTAATCAAGGCCAGCCAGTCGTTTGCAAAGAATGCGTTAGATCAAGACCAGTTCAAAGAAACATTTGCGCAATTAGAGTCTCAGTATCAGCTGTGTTTTTTCGCCGAAGATGCCCAGGATTTAATCGATGATTGTCAGGATGGTTGCCAGCGTATTGCAACTATAGTTGCCAGCTTGCTTGATTTTGCCAGACCTAAAAACAACGAATTTGTCATGGCGGATATGACTGAGGCCATAGACAGTGCTCTGGGCTTGCTTGCAAATCAGCTCAAACATATAGAGCTAAGTGTAAAGAAATCCGACATTCCAATGAGCTATTGCAATCTGGCTGCGCTTAATCAAGTCGTGATTAATCTATTAATGAATGCTAAATATGCTTGTGAGCAAGCTAAATCAGATGGCGTGTGTGCTTCTCCTGCGATTGAGCTTCATGTCAAAAAGGTTGGTAGCCAAATTATTATAGAAGTGATAGACAACGGTACCGGTATAGCTCAGGACGCTATAGCGCATATTTTCGAACCATTCTATACGACCAAA
This sequence comes from Pseudoalteromonas sp. AWH4_217, assembly GCF_056161105.1. Taxonomy (NCBI): domain Bacteria; kingdom Pseudomonadati; phylum Pseudomonadota; class Gammaproteobacteria; order Alteromonadales; family Pseudoalteromonadaceae; genus Pseudoalteromonas; species Pseudoalteromonas sp. AWH4_217. The sequence goes on from NZ_JBSWYM010000009.1 coordinate 229,390, forward strand.
CCTGTGGGTCAGGGAACGGGCATGGGATTGGCGGTTGCATATGGCATCGTTTCCGAACACAGTGGCACTATCAATGTTGAAAGCACAAAGGGTAAGGGTACTACAGTGACCGTTGCTATCCCCGTTAACCATGTCAAATAAACAGGCCCTTGTTCCCATAACCTTTACACCGCCTTTGTTTCAGCGTTAGTTTGTCCCTAAAAAGAGTATATTTGTGTCCCGCACCCACCTGTTAACCTTTACGTTAACTAGATGTATACATACTGATCTTGGTTAATTTGCATATAACCAATACGCATAAGATATTCCTTTGGTAAATTTTTTTATGGATGCAATTCGGATTAATAAAACTTATCCGAAACCATAAGTTTTTCTTTTTTATGTCTCTTTTTTTGACTTAACTGGTTGTTCTTATAGCAATAGAGGGGAGTATACGAACTGTCATATATGAATTTAACTCACTTAACAAAGTGAGGGGGCATGTGAGAAAAAGTCCATTCATTTGAATAATTGATAATAAAAAAGGGTTGGTTTTGTCGTTTGTGAGATTAAAAAGTAGTCATGCTTACGTTGACGTACTCAAATTCTATGTTAGCTTTACTTTAAAAATGTTAATCAATAAAACGGTAAAGGTTGAAGAAAGTATGAAAACGAGAAACAAATTCAAGATGGCAATGCAGCTCAGCGCAATCGCCATTGCGATCGGCTCAACACAGGCTAACGCATATGATTGTACCGGGCTTAACCCATGGGAATCAGGTAAAGCATACACGGGCGGTCAGCAAGTCGAGCAGAATAGCAATGCTTATGAAGCTAACTGGTGGACACGTTCTGAGCCCGCAACCAATTCAGGCGACTGGCAAGAATGGACTTGGCTGGGCCAGTGTGACAGCGTTGTCGAAAATAAGCCGCCTGTCGCCAGTAACTTACAGCCTGTTGCTGGTTCTGAGTTCGTCGAAAATGACAGCGTTGCCATCAGCGTGAAAGCAGTCGACTCCGATGGCACCGTAAACAAGGTTGAGTTCTTTGTCGATGGTGCTTTGGTTGCCACTGACGTAAGCGGAACCGCGGATATGTTCGATGCGCTGTGGAGCGCCAGTGTTGGTAGCCACAGCATCAGTGCAACGGCGTATGATGATAAGGGGGTTGCATCTAATGTATTGACGAGCCAAATCCTTGTTAAGCCAGCTGATACAGGCAATAAGGCTCCAGAAGCACAGTTAGTAATAAAGAGCCAGCCAGCAGAACTCGTTGTCGGTTCACAGGTTGTTTTTGGCTTGTCTGGAAGCGATGTAGACGGTCAGGTGACTAAGTTGACGTTTACGGCAGATGGTGTGGACGTTGTTACTACAAATGGTACCGCGACCGATCACACATGGACCGCTCAGCAACTAGGTCCGGTGAGCTTTACCCTAACGGTTACAGATGACAAAGGGGCAACTTCAAGTGTGTCTCAGACACTGACAGTTGTTGAGCAGGGGCAGGGGGGGCGTGATGACTGTAAACCAGAAGGCTTGTTCCAGACTCCTGGCGTGAACACGCCTTACTGTACTATCTACGACGTAAACGGACGAGAAAAAATGGGCAATGACCACCCTCGTCGCGTGATCGGCTACTTTACCAGTTGGAGAAATGGCGCAAATGGCCAACCATCCTACCTGGTTAATGACATTCCATGGGACAAAATAACGCATATTAACTACGCCTTTGCGCACGTTGATGCAAACAACAAGGTATCAATTGGCGACCCGGCGGCTGCTGGTAATCCGGCAACGAATATGGAGTGGCCTGGAGAGGCTGGCGCAGAAATGGATCCTGCACTGCCATATAAAGGTCACTTTAACCTGCTGAACAAGTACAAAAAACAATATCCTGACGTAAAAACACTGATCTCGGTTGGCGGCTGGGCTGAAACTGGTGGCTATTTCGGCAGCGATGGTAAGCGTGTCAACAGTGGTGGTTTTTACACCATGACCACTAATGCCGATGGCAGTGTGAATCAGGCCGGCATTGACTCATTTGCGGCAAGTGCTGTGGAGTTTATCCGTACTTACGGTTTTGACGGTGTCGATATTGATTATGAATACCCAACTTCAATGAACGATGCAGGCCACCCGGATGACTTCCCAATCTCAAACGCATTACGCGCAGGATTGAATGCCTCATATCAGGTGCTGATGAAGCGCTTGCGTGAAGAGCTTGATAAAGCGGGTCAACAAGATGGTAAGCACTACATGTTGACTATTGCGTCACCTTCTTCTGGCTACTTGCTACGTGGTATGGAGACATTCCAGGTCACTAAATATCTCGATTACGTCAATATCATGTCTTACGACTTACATGGGGCGTGGAACCAGCATGTAGGCCACAATGCTTCTTTGTTTGACACAGGTGAAGATTCTGAACTCAAAGCATGGAATGTCTATGGTACCGCTGAATTTGAAGGTATTGGTTACCTGAACACGGACTGGGCAGTCAAATACTTCCGTGGTGCTTTGTCTGGTGGCCGTATCAATATCGGTATTCCTTACTACACCCGTGGTTTTCAAAATGTCCAAGGTGGTACAAACGGGCTTTGGGGTCAAGCGGCATTCCCGGACCAGGCGAACTGTCCACCAGGTACCGGAAAAGGTGAAAAGAATAAATGTGGTAACGGTGCCGTAGGTATTGACAACCTTTGGCATGACAAAAATGACGTAGGCCTTGAAGTGCCGGCTGGCTCTAACCCGTTGTGGCATGTTAAGAACCTGCAATCAGGTATTGTTGCCAGTTACCTGACGGATTACGGCCTGACGCCGGACACAGATCCTGCAGACCGCTTGACTGGCACCTATGCCCGTCATTATGACTCTGTGGCTGTTGCCCCCTGGTTGTGGAATGCCGAGAAGAAAGTATTTTTGTCGATTGAAGATGAAGAGTCGATGGGGACCAAGGTTGATTATGTCATCAACAATGGGCTTGGCGGCATCATGTTCTGGGAACTGGCCGGGGATTTCGATTACGACGCGGCAAAGGGTGAGTACTTTATGGGTTCAAGCCTGACAACGTTAGCCTATAACAAGTTTAATCAGTCGGGTGCGCCATACGATATCCACCCAGGTGATGTAAGCTTCCAGGTACCTGCGGAATCAGTTGACGTCAGCTTTACAGCAAAAGACTTCCCGCTGGGTGATGATAACTATCCAATCGCGCCAACGTTCTCATTTACCAATAACTCAGCCATTGACCTGTCCGGCGCGAAGATCACCTTTGATGTGCCGGTTGCAACATCTGCAATCTTCAAGTCTAACTGGAATGCTCAGGAAAAACTTGGTATGGCGGTTGAGGTCAATCGTTCAAACGCAGCCGGTAACAATATCGGCGGATTTGAAAATGAATTCCACCGCTTTTCAATCACACTGGTAGATGAGTGGGGAAATATTCCTAAGTCATTCGCACCAGGTGAAACCGTAAATGCACAAGTGATGTACTACATGCCAATTACAGGTCCGGTTAATTTCGTCGCTGAAAAAGATGGCAAGCGTTACGCATTTAAGTTCGAGTATCCGAAACTGCCGGACGCGAAACCGGGTGATGGTAACGGCGGACCTATCACCAGTTGTGAAGGCGTGCCTATCTCACAGATCAGTGTTTACCCTGAGTTTCCCAAGGGAACCCATGCTGCCCAGGGAGACCTCATCATCGACGGCAACGGTGTATACAAAGCGAAGTGGTGGAGCAATAAGCAACCATCAGTAAGCTCTGATTACACCAAGGTTTGCAGTTTGTAACCAATTAGCTAACTAGGATCAGGGGCTTCGGCCCCTATGAAAGAGGCAAGTTATGAAGACATATACATCTTTTTCGAAACAGACTGCAATTGGTGCACTAGTGTTGAGCGCTTTGAGTTACAGCGAACTGGCTGCCAGTCATGGCTATATGGATTTTCCTATGGCAAGACAGGCTATCTGTGAGGACCAGGGGGGCTATTGGTGGCCAGAAGATGGTTCCAATATTCCCAATGCGGCTTGTCGAGCGGCTTACCTGGAATCTGGTTATGTTCAGTTTATTCAGGAGCATGAGTTCGCAGTCAATACGCCCGATTACAATAACCAACAGGCGGTAGAAAAAAATATTCCTGATGGCACCTTATGCGCAGCTGGTTCGCACGAAAAACGCGGCATGAACTTACCTTCTGCGGACTGGCAGACGACTCAAGTCAGACCAAACGCTGCGGGGGAGCTGGCCATACGATTTCATGCCACAACCCCACATAATCCGAGTTTCTGGAAATTTTATCTAACCAAGCCGGGATTTAATCCTGCGACAGACGTGATGACCTGGGGCAGCCTGGATCTGATCACTGAAGTAGGCAACGTCGATTTTGTTAAAGATCCGGACGGAAAACGCATATATGAGATGACCATTCAGATCCCTCAGGGCCGAAGTGGAAATGCGATTCTTTATACTCGCTGGCAGAGAAACGATGTCGTGGGTGAGGGTTTCTATAACTGTAGCGACATAAATATCGTGACAGATACACAACCAAATGACTGGATCTCAGCTGGCTATTTTGTCACCAGAGGCCAGTCAGCCAATGTTGGAGACCTGATCTGGGCAAGGGTATTTGACCAAAATGGTCAGGAAATAGTGAAACATTCTTTAGCTGTGACAGAGCAAAATCAGTCAAGTTGGGCAAGTGTTTTGGCAGGTCAGCTTAATACTACGTATGCCAGTGATGTCCGGGTTGGTGTGAAACAAACAAACGGTGACGTGGTGTTTGATGAAGCCAACTTACTGGGTAACGAAGTGTTCGTAACAGATGCTGCCTTTACCTATAACCTGACAATCGTGCCAAAAGCACCGAATACACCGCCAACGGTTCATCAGCCCGATCCGATTGTAATGGATGAAAATGGCCAAGTTCAGGTTCATGTACATGCCTTTGATGATGAGCAAACTGAGCTGACATACACCTGGTCAGTCCCATCCGGACTTACGATGACCGGCGGTGGTGCAACCGTCACACTGCAAAGCGCAGAGGTATCGGCAGACACTCAGTATACGGTTTCAATTGCAGTTTCTGATGGCGAACTAACCACATCCAGAGACCTAAGCGTAACGGTTAAAGATATTCCGGTGTCTACTTATCCAAAGTGGCAAGCCTCTGACACCTATGTAGGTGGGGATAAAGTCTCGCACAAGGGCAAAAATTATGAAGCCAAGTGGTGGACCCGTGGCGAAGAGCCCGGCAAAGCCCAGGTCTGGAAAGCACTTTAGCCAGACGAGTCAGTTTTAAGCAGTACCAATAAATCACCCTCCGGGGTTTGGATATAACATGTAAATAAGGTTGAGAAAGTAATGAAGATTAAACAGATCAGCACGGCAATAGGCCTTGCACTAATGAGTGGAACAGTTCTGGCTGCGCCTTCAACACCTAGCTTGAGCTGGGAACCTCAGGTCTATTCTTTTGTAGATGTTTTACTTGATGGCAATGGGTCATACAAAGACCTGGTAACCGCTAAAGACAAAGTAGACATTCAGATTAAATGGAATGCATGGAGTGGCACAGGTGGTGACAGCTATAAAGTGTATTTCGATAATCAGCTAGTCAATGAAGGCGTATTGGACGCTGGAACAAAAAGCGGCACAATCACCTTCCCTTACACTCAGTCTGGTCGCCATACTTTGTATGTTGAACTGTGCGATAGTACCGGCTGTGCGAGAAGTGCAGGCAAAGAGATCGTGATAGCAGACACAGACGGTGGTCACTTAGAACCTTTGCCTATGGATGTTAACCCTAACAACCGCAATAACGGCACCATCCCGGGCAAGGTAACAGGTGCTTATTTTGTAGAATGGGGCATTTATGGCCGCGACTTTGACGTGACCAACATCCCGGCACAGAACCTAAGCCACCTGCTATACGGCTTTATTCCAATTTGTGGTGCCAATGAATCACTGAAAGAAATTGAAAATGGCAACAGCTGGCGTGCATTGCAAAAGGCGTGTGCAGGAACACCTGACTATGAAGTGGTGATTCACGATCCATGGGCTGCAATTCAAAAAACATTGCCAGGCGTAAGTCAAAATGACCCAATTCGTGGTACATATGCCCAGCTAATGGCGCTCAAACAGCGCTACCCGGATCTGAAAATCTTACCATCAGTTGGTGGCTGGACGCTCTCGGACCCATTTCATGGATTCACCAACAAAGCAAATCGTGACGTATTTGTCGCATCGATGAAAAAGTTCTTAAAAACCTGGAAGTTCTACGACGGGGTAGACATCGACTGGGAATTCCCGGGTGGTGACGGTCCAAACCCTGACTTGGGTGACCCGGTCAATGATGGTCCGGCTTATATTGCACTGATGGCGGAGCTACGTGCGATGCTGGATGAGCTTGAAGCCGAAACGGGCCGCACATATGAGCTGACGTCAGCCATAGGTTCTGGCTACGATAAAATTGAAGACGTAGATTATCAGGCTGCACAGCAATATATGGACTACATTTTCGCGATGACCTATGACTTTTATGGTGGCTGGAACAATGTAACAGGCCACCAGACTGGTTTGTATTGTGGCTCACACCTGAGTCAGGATGAATGCAATGGTACCGGTGTTGATGATAATGGTGAACCACGTAAAGGCCCGGCTTACACGGCACATAACGCGGTACAACTGTTGTTACAACAAGGCGTAAACTCGAAGAAAATCGTCATGGGCGCAGCTATGTATGGACGAGGCTGGGAAGGTGTGATGGATCAGAACACTACAATTCCAGGCAACCCAATGACAGCGCCAGGTAATGGTAAATACTCAGGCTCTACTTCGGAAGGGGTATGGGAGCCGGGTATTATGGATTACAAAGCCATTGCTGCTAATTTGGTTGGACCGAATGGCACAGGTCTGAACGGGTTTGAGGTTGGCTACGACGAGCAGGCAGAAGCTGCTTATGTCTGGAACCGCAGCAACGGAAAATTACTGACTTTCGATAGTGCACGCTCTGTTGAAGCAAAAGGACGTTATGTAAACCTGTACGATCTGGGTGGATTATTTGCCTGGGAAATCGATGCTGATAATGGCGATATTCTGAACGCTATGTACGATGGTTTGACTGGTGGTGTGCCAGTTAATAAACCGCCTGTTGTGTCTGTTGAAAGTAATGTTACCGTTCAGTCAGGTGGTTCAGTCAATATAACAGCAACAGCGTCTGATCCTGATAATCAACCCTTGACGTTCGCCTGGAGTGCGTCAAGTGCGCTAACCCTGACGAATACAACCAGTGCGACAGTGGGTGTTGCCGCGCCAGTAGTAACACAAGACACTGAGTACACTTTAACTATCGCAGTGTCGGATGGTGAAGCCACAACAACACGCAATGTTAAAGTGCTGGTTAAAGCACCGTCGACTGGTAACGATGCCCCGGTAGTAACGCCTATCTCCGCGGTTACGCTTGCCGAGAATACCAGCACATCGGTACAGGTTAATGCTACAGACCCTAATGGCGATGCGTTAACTTACAGCTGGACAGCAAGCAACGGTTTGAGCGTAAGCGGCCAGGGTGCCAGTGCGACGATTACTGCGCCAGAAGTTGCTCAGAACACTACTTATCAGGTGACCGTTGCCGTGTCCGACGGTGTTGCAACTACGACAGTCTCATTCGATGTTAATGTCACGGATTCTACAGTTGGTGCTGATCCTTGGGACCGCAGTAAAGTGTATGTCGGTGGTGACCGCGTAAGCTATCAAGGCAAGTTATACGAAGCTAAGTGGTGGACTCGCGGTGAAGAGCCCGGAAAAGCGATGGTGTGGAAGGCTCTTTAAGGTATGTTGATATCAGAAGCGGAAGTTTTTGCTTCTGATTGACCAAGGGACTGGCCAACAATAACGAACAAAGGTGCTAGCGCGCCTTTGTTTTCTTGCCGATATACTTCATAATCTAGCTAATATCAATGATTGCTAGACGTTGTGCATTTACTATTTCTGTTAATTCTCCTACCTGTTACGGTGTTTGCGAACACCCAATGTGATACACGCTACAAAGTTGGCGTGGGCACGAGCTGGCCCCCTTATGTGATGTACCGAGAGACGGTTCCCTATGGTCTTGATATTGACATAACCCGAAGGGTTTTCAGCAAGGCAAAGCTGTGTATAGATTTTGTTCAGCTACCTTCTTCGGCTAGAGGTATTACAGAGCTGTCCAAAGGATTTATAGACATTCTTCCTTCTGCTAGTTTTAATACTCAAAGAGCTGAGCTTGCCTATTTTAGCCAGGCTTATCGGCGGGAAAGAATGCGCTTATTTACAAGAAGTAAAGATCTTAACGATGTAAGAAGCCTGACAGAACTATTTGCAGCGGAGCGCACATTTGTTGCTAACCCGGGTGCCTATTATGGCAGAGAGCTGGAACAAATTCTTAAGATTGCCTGGTACAGAGAGCGCTTACTTGAAGTGCCCAGTATCAGTCAACGCATGCAGCTGGTGAATCGTGGGCGAGTCGACTTTTTAATTGAAGATGAATTCTCCGGTTATCATTACATAGAGAAGCTGGGGTTTAGTGAGATGAAAATTCACCCTTATATCGTGAATGATAATGCCATTCATTTCATGTTAAGTCGTAAATCTTTTAATAAACAAGAAATAGAAGAAATTAACTCAGCGATTGACTCGTTGCGAGAAGAGATAGCAGAGTTGGTTAGCCAATATGGAATAGAAACCGGCAGAGGCTAAAACCTTTGGCCTTGCGGTTTTTTACGGAGTACAAAAAATGCGAAAAGTAAGGTTGGCGATAGCTACCCTGATGGTCGTTTCGGCATGTGTAGCAGCAAAGGAACAAAAGCCATATCGTTTTGACACCATGCAGATGACGCTGGATACTCTTTTATTCGACCGTAACGATAGAATAAGACCCGCTAAAAGCGACTTTAAAGTTAATCGCAGTGTGGCAATGTCGAACGACGATGGTTATAGGGCGGTGCTATTAAACCTTGAAAACCTGTCGTCGGGGCGACGAATTTTGGAGCCTGAGCAACTCATGGTCATTTATGCCGACGGTACTGCGCAACAAGTCAGTGCTTTGCCACACAAGGTAATGTTGGAAGGCTATGAAAAGCGTAACTTCACACTAGAGCTCGGCGCGAATGACTATCCCGTTGTGGCGGTTGTAACAGCCAATAATTCCGGGTACTAGGCAATGGGTCTAAAGCAAATAAATCAGCTGGGTTCCATTGCGAACAAGTCCTCTCGTATTATTCTGGGCTTGATGAGTGGCACCTCATTAGACGGACTAGATCTGGCCTTGTGTAAGGTGAGTGGTTCAGGCACAAAGACGCGTTGTAAGTTACTTAAGTTCACAACCACGCCTTACGATAATGAGTTCAAAGAAAAAGTGCGTAAGGTCTTTGCTCAAGACAATGTGGACTTTGAATATTTAACGCTACTGAATCCATGGATCGGTCTATATCATGCGAAAATTATCAATCAAACGCTGACGGATTGGCAGCTTAAGTCGCAAGATATAGATCTGATAGCGAGCCATGGGCAAACGGTTTACCATTGCCCGCAGCATCAGCATTCGCATACTGAGTTTGGAAACGGCACTTTACAACTTGGGGACGGCGATCACGTCGCAGTGCGGACCCAGATCATAACAATCTCCGATTTCAGGCAGAAGCACATTGCTAAGGGGGGTGAGGGCGCTCCGCTTGCACAATATGGTGACTATTTGTTATATCAAAAATCAAATTTACACCGTATTTTGCTTAATTTAGGCGGTATAGCAAATTTTACTGTGCTTCCGGCAGGCGGAAAAGTAGATGATGTTCAATGCACAGACATTGGCCCCGGCAACACCCTGATGGATGCGTACTGCCAGCGGTATTTTAATGTACCTTATGACGAAGCCGGGGCGCTGGCAGCACGCGGAAAAGTATCGAACGATCTCTTAGACTCACTCAAATCTGTTCCATTTTTTCACTACGCTACACCGAAAACAACTGGACCAGAAGTGTTCAGTTTGGCGATGCTGGAAGACAAGTTAACGTGTCTTGGTTCAGTTTTGTCTCATTACGATGTATTGGCAACGCTGAATGAGTTAACGGCCTGGTGTGTTCTCGAGCAGATCAACCGTTTAGAGTTAAATGGCCCTACAGAGTTATTGTTAAGTGGCGGTGGCGCCCATAACACGCTACTGATAACCAAGTTAAAGTCACGGCTTTCTGAGGAGTTTGACGTATCCAAACTGTCATGTGAAGGGGTTGGAGTAGACTCCAAAGAAGCGGCACTATTCGCGGTCCTGGCAAATGAATGCGTAGCTGGGGATGGACTATTTTCTTTCGGTAAGATAAGCCTGCCGGGATGAGCCAAACAGGGTGCTGAATTCTGTGCGAATATATTTCGCAACCGTGTGTAAAACACCTGATGGCGAACCTGATGGTGCCACGCTTGACTTACGGTCCATGTCATTATTGCTAATCTCTCGAGGCAAATATGCCATGTAATCCATACTATTTTTAACCCGCTCTTTGTGGCCCAGTAAACTCAACTGTAAGTTGTATGAACCGCATTTACCAGCACCGCTGAGACGCAACTCTATCGACCCTTTGATTATGTCATGCTCGTGCAACTGCAGCTGAGCGACAAAGTCGACGCTGCGATTGTCCTGATGGTTAGCTGTTGCTCGGATCTGATTTCCAGCTACAGCGTCCTTTGGGAGCTGGCAAGAGACAATCAGTTCGTCTTGTTCTATGTAAAACTCGAGCTGATCAAACGGTGAGCCATGCTCAAGAAAAAACAATTGCTGTGCCTGGTCCTTTATATCAAAAGTCAAAGACCGTTTACGTGTATTCATGATTTTGCCGAAAAATTAAACTAGGCGAATTATGCCGGTTCAATATGTCAAAATTATTAAAAAGGGCTCTTAGCTGAGCCCTTTTTTACCATATTCTGACAGGTGTTATGTCAGATTAATCTCACTACTTGATGGCTAGCATCAACAGTCCTGGCAGGACGAAGAAAGAGCCCAGCACGTAACCAAATGCCGCTGATTTATTACGCGTACCAATTTGAGCTAGCTTTTCAGCAAGTTGCAGAGGGATTTCGCGCAGTAGTGGCAGACCGTATATCAGACCAACAGCGAATACGTTAAACATTACGTGTACCAGTGCAATCGTCAGTGCGACTTCAGCGTTAGGGCCTGTGATTGAGGTAGCTGCAAGCAGTGCAGTGATTGTAGTACCAATGTTAGCGCCCAGTGTGAAAGGATAAATCTGACGAGTGTTGAATACACCGCTACCTGCAAGAGGGATCATCAAACTGGTTGTTGTTGAAGAAGATTGAACCATGACAGTCACCACTGCACCTGAACTGATACCAGCAACAGGGCCACGACCAATTGCGCTGTGTAGTAGTTCTTTAGCGCGGCCAACCAACGCTTTCTTCAGTAATTTACCAAGGGTAGTAACTGCGAACAGGATCATGGCAATACCAATGATAACCATAGCAACACCAATGGCTTTACCATCCAGGAAACTGACTGCATCTTTTACTACCCCTACAGTTGGTTTTACAAGCGGTTTGATGAAGTTGTAGCTTTTAAGAGACAGGTCAGCATCGCCTACGAACAGGTGAGACAGTGCAGCTGAGAATTTTTCCAGCAAGCCAAACATAATTTCTAACGGCAGGAAAATGGCCACAGCAAGCAGGTTAAAGAAGTCGTGAACCGTTGAAGCAGCAAAAGCGCGCTGGAATTCTTCTTTATCACGGATATGACCAATCGATACTAAGGTATTGGTAATGGTAGTACCAATGTTTGCACCCATAATCATTGGAATGGCAATACCCAGCGGCAGGCCACCGGCCACAAGGCCGACAATAACTGATGTAACTGTAGATGAAGATTGAACGAGAGCGGTTGCAAATGCACCTAGCATTAATGCGACGAACGGGTTAGTTGCAAATGCGAAAATTTCTTTTGCGCCTTCCGTGCCACCTGAAGCCAGCTTAAAGCCGCCGCTGACTGTACCAACAGCAACTAATACGAGGTAGACCAGTAAAGCAATTGCGGTCCAGTTTAAGATCTTTGCAAAAAGAGAGGTTTGATTTTGTTCACTCATGATTTTACTCAGTTATGTCTTGCCATGTTATGTGGCATTTTGATGACGTTTTTATTTCAGGTCGGATTAGAACAAAGTTATATGACAGAAATATTTCAAAGCGATTGTCATTTAACCAGGTACTCAAAGTTTAAGGCGCAAGTTTGGCATTTTGGCTATGAAGGAATTGTGGAAGTTTTTTTAAGTTTCTAATAAATAGTACTATTTTGAAATTCGCAACAGTGTTACATTGGTTTACATTCAAGAGGCGCGAGAAAGTTATTTCGTCCGTAATCCACATTTCCTACACGATTTAGACCTATGATAGTTACAAATGGTTACCGAGTCTTGTTCATGCGTTTTATCTTATTGCTTTTAATGGGGTATTTTTTGTTCGCTGGTAAAGTTGTCAGCGCAAATCAACAGCAAAGTATTCTGTTAGGAGACAGCACAACGCAGCGCTCGCTGAACGACGCCGTTTTTTTCTTTGACTATGATAATCAAATTGATGCGGCTGAGGATGTGCACAGATATTCCGAGCAGTTTGTACCTTTAGACAGGATAGAGAAGCGACCCCAGCACGCACTTTATTCAAAATGGGTAAGATTGACGTTCGATAACAGAAGTCGAAACACTGACTGGGTGCTATCATTTGGCTTTGCAAGACTACCTAAACTCGCAGTATATCAACTGGACGAAGGTACTCTTCGGCAGGTGCACTGGCAGGATGCGCATGCGAGCTTTAGCCAGCGTCCTATTCAGGACCCTCAAATGTACCTGCCCCTTGATGTTAAATCTGGCAAAAGTGAATTTCTGATTGAGTACCAGACTTTTGCAAATGCGCCAGCCAACTTACGTCTGCATTCCCACGCACATTACTTATCGACGTCGCAACTTAGCATTTTAACTAATGCCAGCCTGGCTGGAGTGGTTGCAGCCATTTTGCTCATTGTCATCGTGAACCTGGCTTTTAACCGCAATACAACCAATGTCTTCTACGCTTTATGGACCTTACTTTTCTTACTTATCGTAATCGACATGGCTGGTTTTTCTTTCCAGTATTTCTGGCCTAATCATGGCTTCTTCAGTGGTCAGTTTTCAATCGCTCTGATGGCGACAGTGCCGATATTTCATTTGCTATTCGTACGTGGCTTTTTGCAGCTTAAGCATTATCACCCGACACTTAACTCTGTCTATATTGCAGCAACCTGGCTTTACATTGGTCTGGTCCCTACCGCCTTATATCTGGAAAGCGTATATTACAATTTACTGGCCAGTACGTTCGTTATCCCGCTGTTCGTCTATACCTGTGTATGGAGTTTCAGGCAGAGAGGACCGGGCATGAGAACATTTACCTACAGTCTGATTAACCACCTGGTGTTTCTAAACCTGTTAACCATAGTTGGTGCCAGCTATGGCAATCTTATTGATGTTTTTGACATCACTTCATTTATAAAGGTTGGTTACCTTATTGAAGTGTTGTTGTTTACCGTTGCACTGGCATTGCAACATAAGTCACTTCAGGGCCAGCTGGTCAGGCACCTCGAGCAGCAGGTGAATGCACTCAATCGCACTGTGGACAGCGAGCGCCAGGTGGTAAACGAGCAGGTTAATCAGCTGAAAGCGAAAGAAGAGCAGCTATTTACTGACCTGTCGCACGAATTACGTACACCACTTACCGTGATGAAGATTCAGGTTGAATCATTGCAGTATAACATTGTTGAAAACGTAGAAGATTCTTACGCCAAGCTGATGGCCAAGATTGATGAGTTACACAAATTCATTGACCAGCTGATGTTGGTAACCGGCGATAAAGAGGTTGCCAATATTTTGAAAAAAGAAGAGGTTAAAGTTGCACATTTTATGAATGAAACATTTCAGACCTGCATGACCTATGTCGATCCTAAGAAGGCCAGACTCGAAATCATCAACCGACTGGACCCTCATTTTACCATGCAGTTTGACAGACGTTCTATTGGCAACGCGATCTTAGAAGTGGTTAAAAATGCGCTCAAATATGGCGGCGACGGCGTAGATATCAAAATGAGTGCACTGGTAAATGAGCGAAACCTGGTTTTGCGTATTGAAGATTCGGGCATGCCGCTGTCATATGATGCCCATCGACAACTGTTCCAACCTTTGTTCAGAGAGGAAGCATCGCGCAGTTCACTCAGTGGCGGTAAAGGGATGGGACTGGCCGTGTGCAAGAAAATAATAGAATGTCATGGTGGAAAAATTGATTCACATAATAGCCTGCTTGGCGGCCTGTGCATCGAAATTATCCTGCCTACAGCTGAAGTCGATCTGGCATTGGCATAGAAAACAGTTGTAATCTGTTTGATGTCTGTCAGACTGCGCGCGAATTATTAAAGAGTAAGGTTACAGACATGATAAGAAAAACACTGGTCGCGCTCGTAGTCGGTTTAACATTGAGCGGATGCGAAGTGACTTCCCAACAAGCCCAGTTTCATCAGGTCAGCGCTGAAAAGGTGGATGCAAACACGCAAATGATGGAGCTTGCAGAGGCATACTTCAATGAGAGTGTTACATTGAGCCCGCTGTCAGCAACTTTCTTTGGCATGTCTGAGTACAACGATAAATTCGAATCAGAACTGGGACCTCAAAGCCTGAAAGAACAGCAGGCATTTACCGCCAAATACCTTGGCATGCTAGATAAGATAGAAAGGGAAGGGCTTTCTGGTCAGGCCAAATTGTCTTTTGACATACTTCATTATGAATTGACACAGCAGCAAGCGGCTGAACAGTTCGATGGCCATTTTCTGCCTATCGATCAAATGTATGGGTCACATCACGTTTTTGCCTCATTAGGTTCAGGAGAAAGTGCACAGCCTTTTGAAACAGTAGAAGATTACGGTAACTTTCTTAAACGTGCCGATGGCTTTGTGGCTTGGTTAAGTTCAGCTCAGGAGATGATGTCTCAAGGCATCGAACATCAGGTGGTGTTGCCAAAGGCCATCACGGTTAAAGTTATCCCTCAGTTTAAAACACATGTGGTTGAACGGGCAGAGGACTCCATTTTTTGGGGACCTGTAAAGAACTTTCCGGAATCCTTTTCTGCGCAAGAAAAACACCAGATAGCTCAGTCCTACAAAAATTACATTGAGCGCACCCTGATCCCTGCTTATAGCGACATGGTACAGTTTCTTGAAACTAAGTATCTGCCAGCATCCAGAGAGACAGTGGGGTACAGTGCGTTGCCAAATGGGCAAGCCTGGTACCAACATTACATCAAAGAGAATACGACGCTGGATATGAGTGCAGAAGAGATCCATGCGCTTGGCCTGAGCGAAGTAAAGCGTATTCGCGATGAGATGGGAAGGGTCAAAGAGACGGTTGGGTTTGATGGTGACCTGCAGCAGTTCTTTCAACACTTGCGTGACAGTGACGAATTTTACTTTTCGTCAGAAGCTGAACTGATAAAAGCGTATGAAGAAGTGAAAAAGAAAATTGATGCGCGCGTGCCTCTTTTATTTGATATCCAGCCAAAGGCAGATTACGTTGTTAAGCCCGTTGAAGCATTCAGAGCAGCATCGGCAGCCGGCGCGTCATACGAAAGTCCCGCGCCGGACGGATCGCGCCCGGGTGTGTTCTATATCAACAGTCATAACCTGAAGGCACAGCCCAGGTTTATTGTCGAAACCTTGTCAATACATGAAGCTGCGCCCGGTCACCATTTTCAACTGGCATTGCAACAGGAAATAGAAGATCTGCCGAAGTTCAGAAAGTTTGGCGGCTCAACGGTATTTGTCGAAGGCTGGGCGCTGTATGCCGAGAGTCTGGGTAAAGAACTGGGTTTGTTCACCGACCCTTATCAATGGTATGGCCGTCTGGCGGATGAACAATTAAGAGCGATGCGCCTGGTTGTTGATACCGGGCTACATGCCAAAGGCTGGAGCCGTGAGCAGGCCATAGAGTTTATGTTGAATAACTCCTCTATGGCGAAAAGTGATGTAGAAGCGGAAGTCGAGCGTTATATCGCATGGCCGGGTCAGGCCGTATCATATAAAGTCGGCCAGTTTAAAATTCGCCAGCTGCGCGAATATGCTGAGCAGGCGCTGGGTGAGCGGTTTGATATTCGCGCCTTCCACAACCAGGTATTAATTGACGGCGCCGTCCCCATGCCTGTATTACAGGATAAAATCGAGCGCTGGGTGAAATCTCAGCTCTAGCACCATAGTGTTTAAGGCCAGCTTTGCGCTGGTCTTGTTCTTTTAGTACAATCTGCGACCCTTTAGTTTGTGGCAAGTGCGAAGTTATGAGTACAACTCCTTTTTGGATAGAGAAATCGTTGGAAGAAATGAACCAGCAGGAGTGGGAAGCTATTTGTGATGGCTGCGCAAAGTGCTGTTTGCATTCCTTTATAGACTCTGACGAAGAAGAGGAAGAACAATTTAGTAGCACAGATGTACTTCGAGAGGGTGAAGAACTGCTCTATACCGATGTTGTGTGTCAGTACAGCGATGAGCAGACTTGCGCATGTACCCGTTACACAGAAAGACAAACATTAGTCCCCTCATGTGTCCAATTAACCAAGGACAACCTCAAAGATATTTTCTTTATGCCTCAGTCATGTAGTTATCGCAGGCTTCATGAAGGTCGTGGTCTTGCCAGTTGGCACCCGCTGTATCATAACGGCTCGAAACAGGCCATGCATGATGCAGGGATCAGTATTTTGGGCAAAGCTATTAGTGAAAACGACGTGGACCTGGAGCATGATTTCGAGGACCACATCGTTACTTGGCCTGAGCTGGATGCCGACTAGGCAACGTCTCATTAAAAGTGAACACTTTCTCCTTCGTTGAGAATATAGAGTGGTTGTTGCGGTGCAATTGCTTGTTTTACATGCAACAGCCTGAACAAAGCTGAGTGTGACGTCAGATCGCCCATCTTCCAGCTCATGTTACCGTACCCCCAAGGTACCACCTGCTTGCAGTTAAGGTCGTTAGCTGCTGCAAGCATATCTTCGGGCGTTAAATGTACATTTCGATACCACTTAGCATATTCGTCATGGTGATAAGAGGCGATTGGTAACAGGCAAACATCAATGTCGCCGTAACGTTGCTGTATGTCACGGAAGTGGGGTGAGTAACCGGTATCACCTGCGTAAAACAACGTTTTTCCTTCAAATTCAAAGAGCCAGCCTCCCCAAAGTGTGGCGTCGTTGTCTTCTGTGATATAGGGCACAATGATCCTGCTACTAAAGTGGTGTGCCGGTACGAAATGCACAGTAAGCTCTTGGTTTTGCGCACTCGCATACCAGGCCATTTCCTTAATTTTGTAACCGCCATCTGAAAAATAGTCCGCAAACCCCAGCGGTGTATAATAAGTTGGTCCGGTCCCCAGAGTGTCTATGTCTGATTTATTGAAGTGATCATAATGTATGTGGGAATAAACAACGGTGCTCAGCTGGTCCAGCTCAGGTTCAGAAGGCCAGTCTGGTTCAGTTCGATAAAAGCCTCCGGTCAGCTTGAATCCAACGTCTATCGGCCAGTCAAATTGTTCGCTTACCGGATCTACTAATACTTGCTGGCCATCGGGCATAGTCAGTAAAAAGCTCGCATGACCCAGCCATTTTACGTTAAAACCGAGTTCAGGGATTATGTCGGGGCGATCGCCTATGTACTGACATTGCTCCATGTCGCCCTGGCATTGAATAAGTGGCGTATCCGGATAACACGCTTCTTCACAGGTATAGGGATATGTTTCTGGTTGTTTGTATAGGTTGGCAAACCGGTCAGTATACCCCTCGGAAGTCTTATACTTAACAACAGTTTGATCTGACTGTTCAACCGCAACTTTATTGGCAGTACATGCACCAAGAAAAAGAGTTAAAGGAAAGAGTAAGTAGGCTTTGCTCATATAATGGGTCTTTTTTAGTTCTTCTAATGTGTTAGGCTTTGGTTGCATAGTACAAGTGACAGGCATAATATCAAACATTCAGATGTAAACAGGTATGTATTTGGCCGGGTGTTGTTGTCAGAGGTATGTAATGGATAGAGTTGCGCCTGAAACTTGGTACGCAGTGGGCTTTTTTTTCTCTCTTATTTTAGGGCCATTTTTTATTGGCCTGTGTTTGATGAAACTTTATCGGTTTTATCGGCCCAAGAATGTGCCAGAGCCTGATGAGAACTCAGTGTTGGTAGTGTCCCAGATAAGTGCTCAGCGGGATGGTTTTTTTAAGATATATCTGCTTGGTCTGGCGGTGTGCTCACCCGGGTTTTACTACATCTATATGCGTTTTCTGGTGCACATTTAACCCTCAGGCGTGTAAAACCAATTTTACTTAATACCTGTTCAATTTGAAGGAGCAAATATGCCGCTAACGGTGTTAAAAATTTCTCATCTAGAGCAACTAAATAGCGAAATTTTTGCCTAGTTATCGACGATATTTTCTCGCCTCAAAATAGAACACTTAATTAAGCAATTTGGTATAAAGGGACATCCTTGTACCTTCTCTCACAAAGTTTTATTCAACATCTTCGAAGCTGGGTAATGAATCAAACGCGCCATAGCGTGTTACAGCAAATGCACCACAGCGGCTGGCATAAGCAATAGCACTGTTCACCGCTGATTGGTTTGCCAAAAACGCATCAATACTTTGCTCATTCTGAGCACGAATAATTGCTGCCAATAATCCGCCAACGAATGCGTCTCCCGCGGCGGTGGTGTCAACAGCATTTACGTCCGGGACATTCACAGTGCTTTGATAAGACTGCCCATAAAAGTGAATGGGGTTTTTACCGTCGGTGACGACCAGTAACTGCACATTGGCCGCCGTTATGGCTTCAATAGTATGCGACAGTGGTTGTTCTGGGTGGCTTTGTGCGTTCAGAAATACCAGCTCTTCATGGGAGAGTTTAAAGATATCTGAAAGCGAAATTACATGCCAGATGCGTTTGGTACAGTGGGTCAGAGATGTCCACAGATTTTCTCTCAGGTTCATATCGAAACTTGTGTGCATGCCGTGCTCACGAGCCTGAGTTAACGCATAAATTGTCGTTTTATAGATGTTGCTTTCTGTCAGGCTGTTACTGCACACATGTAACAGTGAATGGGTGTCAAACATTGTTTCGGCAAAATCGTCTGCCCGAAATAACAGATCGGCTGCGGGCGGACGGTAGAAACTAAAACTTCGCTCTCCCGTGTCGTCCAGTGAAACAAATGCCAATGCTGTCTTTGCTTTGTCTGTCACTTTCACATAATCACAGTTAACTTCATACTGCGCCAAAGCGCGCTTGATAAAGTGACCAAACATGTCGTCACCGACCATGCCACAAAAGCTTGCGTTTATGCCTTGACGCGCTGCTGCGACCGCTACATTTGCAGGCGCGCCACCAGCATATTTTGTAAAAGATTCAGGCTCTTTGCCGTCTGAAAGAAAATCGATCAGAGCTTCACCAAAACATACCAGGCTCATTATACCTCCCGCTTAAGTTGTTGTGCTCTCAGTACCTCGTAGCAAGCACCCATGGTATGATAATCCGTTTTTCCGGCCGGACTTTTTTCATTGCTGTAAGCTTGATTATTACAATCCAGGATCCGATACCAGGCGCCGTGTTCATGATCAATCATGTGCGCCCAGCAATACTGCCATATTTTGTCATACCACTGCCAGTAGCGGTCTTCGCCTGTTGCATCGGCAAGTAAGGCCGCAGCTGCGAAGCTTTCAGCTTGCACCCAGAAATACTTGTCAGAATCACAAATGCCGCCATCAGGTGCAAAGCCATAAAATATCCCGCCGTTCTTTGGGTCCCAGGCGATGTCTAAAGCCTTGTCAAATAAAGCTCTTGCACGCTCCAGCATCCAGTCTTGTGGACTATGGCGATACAGGATCAGGAGTAACTTACTCCATTCGGTTTGATGTCCGGGCTGAAAGCCCCACGGACGGAAAAGGTGTTTAGGGTTATCCAGATTATATTGCCAATCAATTTGCCATGCGCTTGTATAATGTTCCCAGATAAGTCCGTCAGCCAACTCAGCCTGCTGTACCGTCATCGTAAAGGCAAGTGATTGAGCACGCTCTAAAAACTTACTATCTGTTGTTGCTTCAAAGCACATTAATAATGCTTCACACATATGCATATTGGCATTTTGGCCCCGATAAGGATCAGCACTGCTAAAATCGCCGTTGTATTCATCTAAATAGAGCTGAAATTCAGGTTGATAGTATTTTTCTTCCAGCAAAGTCCAGACGGACTCTATGGTCGTCGCAGCCGATGTTATGCCCGCCTTGAGCGCCACCGCATTGGCCAGTAAAACAAATGCGAGTCCATAGCAATGGTTCGTATCGTCCTCGATCTGGTTTTTATCCAGCACCCAGGCGTATCCGCCGTCAGGTTGCTTGTGTGATTGTTCCAGAAATTCCAGACCGTGTTTTACTTGAACCAAATAGTTAGGATTGGATGTTTGCAAATAAGCCATGGCATAGTTAAAAACAAAACGTGTACTCGAAACTAAGTGGCGCACATGTGCATTGTAAACCGTACCGTCATCGAGAAAGTGGTGAAAGAACCCACCCTGGGGATCGATGCATCTTGGATGATAGAACGCCATTGTCCTTTCAATATGTTTAAGTAAAAATTGATCGCTTCTGAAGTTTATTGACATAACCTTTCCAGTCATTGGGGATTCCGCCAGAGCAAATTGACCCAGCATTGCTTACTTTTGAACTCACTTTAGCATTATCAAAATCAAATTGGAACGGTCCAATAAAACATTTGTGATTTTTCTGTAACAGTGTGTAGAATCTCTAAATCCTTTAACACGGAGTATTTCAAGTGAGTGAAATCAACACTAACCAAAGTTATGTTGCCAGTGGAGATGCAAAAAACAACAACTATTTGTTGCCATTGACAGCAATGACGACCCTGTTTTTCTTGTGGGGATTTATTACTGTATTAAATGACGTACTTATCCCGCGTCTTAAAGCGGTGTTTGACCTGAGCTATACCGAAGCAATGCTGGTACAGTTTTGTTTCTTCAGCGCTTATTTTATCGTGTCTTTACCTGCCGGCGCGTTTTTGAAGCGTTTTGGTTATAAAAATGGTGTACTGACGGGCCTTGTAATAGCGGCCGGCGGATGTTTGTTGTTTTACCCGGCTGTTGTCGTTCATG
Organism: Pseudoalteromonas sp. AWH4_217; assembly: GCF_056161105.1. Taxonomy (NCBI): domain Bacteria; kingdom Pseudomonadati; phylum Pseudomonadota; class Gammaproteobacteria; order Alteromonadales; family Pseudoalteromonadaceae; genus Pseudoalteromonas; species Pseudoalteromonas sp. AWH4_217. The sequence continues at coordinate 250,599 of NZ_JBSWYM010000009.1, forward strand.
AATACTGGCTTTTCCTGACGGCCTTGTTTGTGCTGGCGTCGGGTATTACCGTATTGCAAGTATCTGCAAACCCATATGTAGCAGCCCTTGGGCCAGAAAAAACGGCTTCCAGTCGGTTAAACCTGGCACAGGCCCTTAATTCACTGGGGACTACTGTAGGTCCCGCCGTCGGCGGCATGTTGCTGTTCGGTGCTGGTGCCAGCATGGCAACCGATGCGGCCAGTGCTGACTCGGTTAAAGTGCCTTATCTGATGCTCGCTGGTGCGCTGTTACTTATCGCGGCAGTGTTTGCATTTCTAAAACTACCCACCATTGAAGCGCATACTGAAGAGGGTGACTGTAAGGCTCGCGGCCATAAGCTGACAGAAGCGCCACACTTAGTGATGGGGGTTGCAGCCATTTTTTGCTATGTCGGTGCTGAAGTGGCAATTGGTAGCTTTTTGGTAAATTACTTTGCAGAGCCTTCAATTGCAGGTATGGAAGAGCATACCGCAGCGAAATACATCTCCTACTACTGGGGTGGCGCTATGGTAGGGCGGTTCATTGGCTCGGCCGCACTTCAGAAGATCGCACCTTCAAAAGCCCTGATGTTTAACGCAATTGCAATTATAGCGTTGTTACTGCTAACTATGTCTACCGATGGTAAGCTGGCCATGTTTGCGGTGCTAGCCGTAGGTCTGTTTAACTCAATTATGTTCCCGACTATCTTTTCCATCGCCATTGAAGGTCTGGGATCTTTGACCAGTAAAGGGTCTGGCTGGCTATGTCTGGCAATCGTAGGGGGCGCATTGATCCCGTTAGTGCAAGGCCTGGTGGCTGATAACGCCGGGATCCAGATTAGCTTCATAGTACCTATGGTGTGTTACGTCTTTATCGCCTGGTATGGCCTGAACGTTGTGTCACTTTACAAGCGGTGGCAGCAAAAGGTTGAAAGTTAAAATTTATCACATCAAGCCGGCGCCATAGCCGGCTTTTGTTATTCAGTCGTTAGCCATTGTCTTTTTCCTCCTGCTATACCTAGATTATTCGCATTTATTTCTTATCTTGTTTCTATTGAATACGTATTCATTTGCAGTGTAAGATAATGTGAGTTGGAACGGTCCAAATAATAACAAATTAAAGATAGGAGAGATGCATGTTTCGCATCATATCGGCAGCCACAACGGCTGCTTTGATATCTGTCTCATCGTTAGGGGTGGCGCAGGAGTCTAATACGCAGTGGGTAGATCCATTTATAGGTACTGGTGGTGACGGCCATACGTTTCCCGGTGCGGTTGTGCCTTTTGGCATGGTACAACTTAGCCCGGATACCGACAATCCAATGCGCGGCGTCTCACCGCAGCCTGAGATATACAAGCGATGTGCCGGATATCATTACGACGACACCACGATAGTCGGTTTCTCTCATACGCACTTTTCAGGCACAGGTCATTCAGACCTTGGGGATCTGCTGGTTATGCCAATCAGCGGTGAGGTAAAAACCAATCCCGGTACGGCGGAAGATCCAGATTCAGGGTATCGTTCACGTTTTTCTCATCAGCAGGAATGGGCAGAGGCTGGTTACTATGGGGTTGAGTTGCAAGATTACAATATAAAGGCTGAGCTCACTGCGAGTCCCAGAGTAGGTATGCATCAGTATACCTTCAAAAACGGCGGTCAGGGCCATGTTTTGTTTGATCTCACCAGCGCTATATACAACTTCGAGAACAAGGTTATCTGGAGCGATATTCGTAAAATCAATGATACAACATTGGTCGCTTATCGAGCCACCAATGGCTGGGCGCGTAACCGTCAAATGTATTTTGCGATAGAGTTTTCTCAACCTATAGATAACTACCGTTTTATCAATGAAGACAATATGCGTTATCGTTGTATGGGATGTCTTGGTAAAGAAAAGCATTCTACTATCGAAAATAAAGCGGTGAAAATGACAGCTGGTAAAGCCGTTAAGTTCGTAGCAAGTTTTGCTGACGTCGAAAATAAACCGTTGAAGATTAAAGTAGCGCTTTCTGCGGTTAGCCGCAGTAATGCGCTCGAAAACCTCAAAGCTGAGATCCCTCACTGGGATTTCGATAAGGTGCGCGCAGATGCAAATGCTCAGTGGGCTACCTATCTGGACAAGGTAGACGTAGAGGGCACCCGTTCCGAAAAGCGTCAATTTTACACGGCGCTCTACCATGCGTTACAGGCGCCAAGTTTATATCAGGACGTTAATGGGCAGTACCGCGGCGTAGACGGTGAAATTCATGACGGTAAGGGCTTTGAGCATTATACTTTGTACTCGCTTTGGGATACCTATCGAGCGTTACACCCGCTGTTGACCTATATCGACCCTGACAGAGTGTCTGGCATGATACAGTCTATGCTGGTTCACTATCAGCAAAGCTATGAAAAGATGCTGCCTATCTGGTCATTCCATGCACATGAGACCTGGACCATGATTGGCTATCATGCGGTATCAGTTATCGCCGATGCCTATCTTAAGGGGATCCGGGATTATGATGTAGATCTAGCCGTTGAAGCTATCATCAATACGGCCAACAACCCAGTTTATGATGCCATCCCTGAGTACAAAAAGTTTGGTTATGTGCCTATGGATGTATTGCCAGAATCTGTCTCTATTACACTGGAATATGCCTACGACGATTTTGCGATTGCCAGAATGTTTGAGGCGATGGGTAAAAGCGAGCAGGCGAAGCAATATTACGCACGCGCTATGAGCTACAAAAATGTGTTCGATCCACAAAGTGGTTTTATGCGCGGTCGCGACAGCCAGGGTCGATGGGATCCAGAGTTTAACCCTTTTAAAGCAAAGTACATGGGGCCTTTCACGGAAGGAAACGCCATGCAGTACAGCTTTTATGTGCCTCAGGATGTAGCCGGGTTGATCGATTTGATGGGCGGAGATGACGCCTTTACTCAGCGCCTCGATGATTTGTTTGACACGCCATTGTCTCAAGAAATGATTAAGGAGCATGAAGATATTGCAGGCCTGATTGGTAATTACGCTCACGGCAATGAACCAAGCCATCATATTGCCTATTTGTATAACTATGCAGGCAAGCCCTGGAAAACCCAGGAACGAATTCGCCAAATCATGGACACGCTGAGTTCGGATAAACCAGATGGTCTTGCAGGCAATGATGACGTTGGTCAGATGTCTGCTTGGTATATTTTCTCTGCAATGGGCTTTTATCCAGTAGCGCCTGGCGACCTGGCTTATGCAATTGGCGCACCTCAAACACCAAAGGTCACGCTTAAGCTCGCAAACGGTAAGCAGTTCACAACAACAGCCGTGGGGTTGAGCAAAACACATAAATATATTCAGTCGGTTACCTTAAACGGAAAGGCACTAGAGCGCAGTTACCTGACACACGATGACATCATGGCTGGAGGTGAGCTTAAATATGTGATGAGCGATAAACCAAATAAAAATTGGGGTCAAGGCCTGACGGCAAGACCGCCAGCTTTATCTGAATATAAGTAAACTCGCATGTCGACCAGATGATCACATAACAAGCCTGACTGAGTTGAACCAGGACGCAGGTAAAAACTGCGCCGCACGAAATAAAGACAAGTTTGTGATGATCATTGTAACTAATAAAATAGGTGGGGTTTGTCCCGCCTTTTTTCATTTTGAGCCGTGAAACCTGAACAATAACTAATCAGTTGAAAAATAAATCGTGAAAACAAGTGTATAATTAACTTTAGGCAACAAAAGTTTCGCCGATAAGGTAAGACAAACTCGTTAAGATTTGGTAAAACAAATTTGTATTAGTAGAATTAAGACAGGGCTTCCCATGTTCAGTGCGCTCAAATTTACAACTAAAATAACACTGGCCGCTTCATTGGTGCTGGTGATCGTACTTTCCCTTTTTACCGTGAACAATTTTATCCTGATGCGCTCACAAACGCAGGCCCAGTTAACCCTGGTGTTACAGGAGATTTCTGAGTCGGTTTCGCAAAATATTGCTAACTGGTTAAACGACAGGTTGGACATAGTCAGCGCTGTTGCCGGTGGACACCGCAGTAGTGACGCTTACTCAGACATACTAAGGCGTGTTCAGACCGCACATGAGGCTGGTCACTTCAAGAATACTTTTATCGGTACGCCTGATGGCCAGTTTGTACTAAATGATACAACAGTGGTATTGCCGAGCGATTTTGATGCTACGCAAAGACCTTGGTACAAATTGGCGGAGCGAAAGCAAGACACTGCGTTTACCACGCCTTATATCGATGTGACAAGCAACGAGCTCACCATCACAGCCGTTGTGCCCATTATGAACAATGGGCGTTTCTCTGGTGTCGCCGGGGGAGACATCGACATGGCAACTATCACAAACATAGTGAATGAAATTGACTTTCTCGGCTATGGGTATGGTTTCCTGTTAGATGCGGAAGGTCGGATCCTAAGCCACCCAGATACCCAACTCAACGATAAACCAATGACAGATCTGTTTGGTACTAAACTACCTCTGTCCGAGTCATTCGCTGATCTGACTATAGACGGTAAAGAAAAGCTGGTGTCTTTTGTCAAAATGCGGGGTATTAAAAATGTCGACTGGTACCTGGGCGTAGTGATCGACAAGGAGATAGCCTACAGCTCTGTGGCGTCTTTTAGAAATATGGCCCTGATCTATATGCTGGTGGGCGTTGTGGTGATTGTGGTGATGTTACAGTTACTACTGAAATATCTGATGCGGCCAATGGTTCATTTAAACGAAGCGATTAAAGACATAGCCCAGGGAGAAGGCGATTTGACCCGCAGGCTGGAGGTTGAAAACAACGATGAGTTTGGTGAGCTGTCCAATTACTTCAACCTGTTTGTAGACAAAATCCATGAGAGTATCTCTAAAGTAAAAGAGACCACACTGGCACTTGAGCAGGTTATGGCGGGGCTGCAATCGCAAACACAGGGCGCACTCGATATCTACACAGAGCAAACCAAACGTACCGACAGTGTCGCGACGGCCATCAATGAATTGTCGTCCAGTGCTGTAGAGATTTCAAATAATGCCAAACACGCCTCAGAGCTGGCGACTGAGGCAAATAGTTTGTCCAGTCAGGGCCAAGTGGCACTGAATGCCAACATTGAAGAGATTGGCTCTCTCAGTGCTAAAATGCAGGAAGCACAATCGACAATTGATGGCCTGGATAAACTCACCGCAAGTATAGGTCAGGTGCTGGAAGTTATTAAAGGCGTCAGTGAACAAACCAACTTGCTGGCGCTTAATGCCGCAATCGAAGCAGCACGAGCCGGCGAAGCCGGACGAGGGTTCGCTGTTGTGGCCGATGAAGTAAGACAGCTAGCCCAGCGTACCCAGGAGTCGACTCAGGAAATTGAAAATACGATAGGTGAATTGCAGCAAGGTTCGGCATCAGCCGTTGCGGTCATGAAATCAAGTATTGATGACTCCAGCAATAGCGCCCAGCAAGCGCAATCCGCAGGGACTAAGATGCAGGAAGTTACCCATGCCATCGACTCTATTGATGGTGTAAACCATGCCGTTGCCAGCGCAACGCAAGAGCAAAATGCAGTGATCCAGTCACTCGACAGTGATATTCATGGGATCAGTGATTTGTGTGTCGAAGGCAGTGACAGTCTGACCAAGACGCTCCAGGAATGTCAGACATTAAAATTGCAATTTGATGAACTCGAAAACATGCTCGCCAAATTTAAAGTGTAATCTTTCTCAAGGCTGCGAATACGCAGCCTTTTTTAATTTATTGCATAAGTATAAATAAACCCCTCCATGACCGATATATGACATCTGTAACCTAAATGTATTTTTAGCGCAACATGGATGTCATTTAGGCACATTAGACTGCACGCAATTCCAATATAGCAACAAGCAAATATTAAAAGGTGTATGCGATGAAGTGCGTTAACCACTTGCTATTAGCAGGTATGGTCGCCGTTGCGGCTAATGCTCAGGCAAATGATCTGGACAAGGTCATTGATTCAAGTTCGGCTATTAACCAGTCAGCCCTCCAATCTCAGAATAAAATCAATTCTATTGCAGATGACATGCAATCAAGACTGCAAAAGTTCAGAACACTGAATAAAGAAATTGACGGCCTGGTTGTTTACAACAGCCAGTTAGACAAGCAGATCAAAAATCAACTAGAAGAAATGGCTGCGATTAACGAGTCTATGGATCAGGTGTCTGTGATTGAACGTCAGATCACGCCGCTGATGATGCGTATGATCACAGGTCTTGAGCAGTTCGTTGCACTGGATGTTCCTTTCCTAAAAGAAGAGCGTGCAGAGCGCATTGCTAAATTACAAGCAATGATGGACCGCGCGGATGTTTCTTCAAGTGAAAAGTTCCGTCGCGTACTCGAAGCCTATCAGGTAGAAGTTGAGTACGGACGCACCATCGAAGCTTACTCTACTTTGCTGACGGTAGACGGTCAGGAACGAGAAGTCGATATGCTACGCATTGGTCGCCTTGAACTGCTTTACGTGACTAAAGATGGCAGCAAAGCGGGCAGCTGGAACAAAGACAGCAAGTCATTTACTGCACTGCCAGACACCAACATCAGTCAAATCAACAAGGGTATCCGCATCGCGCGTAAGCAACTGGCACCGGATATGTTAACTCTGCCAATTCAGGCTGCAGAATAAGAGGTATATGATGAACTTTTTTAAATCTTTCAGCCTAAAAACCGTAATGGCAGCAACGCTTGCATTATCTAGCTCAGCGTTTGCAGCAGAACAAGCAATGGACCTGGATACACTGTTAAAGCAACTTGAACAGGGTCAGAGCGCACAAAATGCACAAAATGCACAGCGTGAAGCCCAGTTTAAAGCGCAACAGAGTGAGCAGGTAAGAATGTTGCGCGAATTGACCGCTAACCGTGATGGCGAACTCAATCGTTCGGAGCGCCTGGAAACTCAGTTCGAAGAAAACGAAATTAAGCTAGGTAATTTGGGCGACACCCTGTCAAAGCGCATGGGTTCATTGAAGGAACTGTTTGGTGTGCTTCAGCAAGTAGCAGGCGATTCAAGCAACAAGTTCCGTACCTCAGTTGTATCTGCAGAAATTCCTAACCGTAGTGCGTTTATGGATGACATGGCCAAACGCATGGGCTCAAGCACTAAACTGGCGTCTATCGAAGACATTGAAAAAGTATGGGTTGAGCTGCAACGTGAAATGACAGAGCAAGGGAAAGTATCTCGCTATACCACGGATGTGATTGTTGCAGGCGGTGCCAAAGAGCAAAAAGAAGTTTTGCGTGTTGGTGCGTTTAACCTGATTGCTGATGGTAAATACCTGTCTTACAACCCGGAAACCAATACACTGTCTGAGTTGACCCGTCAACCTACAGCGCGTTTCATGGAGAGTGCGGCTGAGCTTCAATCTGCGCAATCTGGTGCCGTTGACTTTGCACTAGATCCGACAGGCGGTTCAATCCTGGGTCTGCTGGTTCAGGCGCCAAACACCAAAGAACAAGTGGAGCAGGGCGGAGCCGTTGGTTACGTTATTCTGGGTGTTGGTCTGATTGCCTTATTAATTGCCCTTGAGCGCTTTATCTCTCTGATGATTATGGGTGCGAAAATCAACCGCCAGCTTAAAGATTCTGTTGCACGCGAAGACAACCCGCTTGGCCGTGTAATGAAAGTCAAAGAGCAATATCCGGATGTTGCCTATGACACATTGGAGCTTAAGTTAAGTGAAGCTATCTTGCGTGAAATGCCGAAAATTACACGTAACCTGACTCTGATTAAGATTATCTCAGTGGTAGCGCCCCTATTGGGTCTGCTTGGTACTGTAACCGGTATGATTAATACCTTCCAGGCGATTACCCTGTTTGGTACAGGTGACCCGAAACTGATGGCCGGTGGTATCTCAACAGCGCTTGTTACAACCGTACTGGGTCTGGTGGTCGCGATTCCTACCGTATTCCTGTACACCTTGCTTAACACGCGTTCTCGTAATTTGCTGCTTATCCTTCAAGAGCAAAGTGCAGGCATCATTGCTGAGCGCAGCGAGAAAGGAGCGTAATTGTGGTTCTTTTAGTAGATGCAATCAATGCGCTACGTGAGTTCCTAGACACAGGTGGCCAGGTTCTCCTGGTCATCGGACTGGTCACATTTGTTATGTGGCTGTTGATCCTCGAACGCTTTATGTTTGTGTTCGGCAAGTTCAGAGCCTATCGCAAAGATCTGCTGAACAGCTGGACAAGTCGAGAGGAAAGAAACAGCTGGAACGCAGAGCAGATCCGTCAGGCCATGATCTCACGAGCAGGAATTCAGCTTAACTCAAACCTGCCTTATATCAATGTCATGGTTGCCTTGTGTCCGCTACTCGGGCTGCTAGGTACGGTAACCGGCATGATTGAAGTATTTAACGTAATGGCAATCACAGGGTCGGGAAGTGCCCGGTCTATGGCTGCCGGTGTTTCTAAAGCAACAATCCCAACTATGGCCGGTATGGTTGGCGCGCTGTCAGGGGTTTTTGCCTCTACTTTCTTGCAACGTAAGGCAAAGCGCGAAGTAGAACTGTTAGAAGACAAGCTGTTGCTTGATCACTAGAAAAGAATTGAGGAAACGTAATGAGAGCTCCATTAGCAAAGGTTTTTCAGGAAGAAGAAGCCGAAGAAATTAACATGACACCCATGTTGGACGTTGTATTTATCATGCTTATCTTCTTCATCGTAACTGCATCGTTCGTTAAAGAAGCTGGTATCGATGTAAACCGCCCTGAAGCAGCCACGGCAGTTAAAAAGCAGCGTGCAAATATACTTGTTGCCATTTCAGACAAAGGTGAAATTTGGATTAACAAACGCCAGGTCGATATCCGCGCTGTACAGGCAAACATTGAGCGTCTGAAAGCGGAAAACCCACAGGGTAGCGTGGTCATTCAGGCCGATAAGAAAGCAACAACCGATACCTTAATCAAGGTAATGGATGCATCTCGTGCTGCAGGCGCATTCGATGTATCAATTGCGGCCCAGGAATCATAGGAATAGAAAAGATGCGTTACTTACTAGCACTCGTTATTGCAGGTATTGTGACTTTTTTCTTGTTTCTTGGCATGCAGGCACTGATCACAGGCGGAGAAGGCAAGATGGACGAGCCTGTTAAGGGCAACGTGCTTGATTTTGTCCGCCTGAAAAAAGAAGAAACTGTTGAGAAAAAAGAACGAAAACCACAAAAACCACCTACACCCAAAGAGCCTCCTCCGCCAATGGATGCGCCTCAAATGCAAAGCAACAATCTGGATGCTGCTGGCGCCGATTTCAACTTCAGCGCAGACGTAGCGGCTGATGTTGATCTCGCTGGTGGCCTGGCCTTGGAATCCAGTGACGGTGAATATTTGCCTATTGTTAAAGTGGCACCTGTTTACCCCAGACGCGCTCTTTCAAGAGGGATCGAAGGGTATGTCATCGTAGAGTTTGTCGTAACAAAGCAAGGTACAGTCAGAAATCCGGTTGTGGTGAAAGCCGAACCAGAAAATATATTTGACCGGGCAGCAATGGACGCAGCGTTGAAGTTCAAATACAAGCCGAGAGTTGTGAATGGTGAGGCCGTTGAGGTCGCCGGTGTTCAGAACAAGATCTCATTCCAGATTAACGGCTAGAGTAAAAAGGTGCGATTATGAAAACGTTTAAAAAGCTACTACTTGTCAGTGCATTAAGTTGTACCGGTCTGGTAGCCCCAAGTCTGTTATCTGTTTTGCCCGGCGTTGACCTTGCCGTTGCAAACGCTGAGACTAAAACTAAGCGAGTGCCGGCATTGCGTGAAAAGGTATACAGTCAGCTTGCGAGAGCGCAAAAGCTTGCCGATGAAGGGGATGTTAAAGGCGGTCTTGAGGTACTTGATACCATCAAGAAACGCGCAGGCAGCATGAACTCTTATGAAGTGGCAATGATGTATAACTTCTATGGTTTCATCTATTACAACGAAAATCAGCTGGACAAAGCCATTGCTTCTTTTGAGTTGGTGGTAGCTGAAGAGGCCATCCCAGAGTCATTACGATTATCTACTACATTTAGTCTGGCACAGCTGGCAATGGCTAATGGTGATTATAAAGCAACGGTAGAATATCTGGACAACTGGAAGAAGATAAATACTCAGCCAGTTAAAAGCAATTATTATGTATTGAAAGCGCAAGCACTTTACCAGGATAAGAATTACCAGGCAGCTGTAGAGAATATAAACCTGGCAATATCGTTAACTGAAAGTGAAAATAAAGTACCAAAAGAAAACTGGCTGGTTTTGCAGAGGGCTTTATATTATTCACTTAATCAGCCAAGAAAAGTTGCAGAAGTCCTCGAGAAAATGATTAAGCTGTTTGATAAACCAGAATACTGGGTTCAGCTTGCAGGTATGTTTGGTGAGCTTGGAGCTGAGAAAAAGCAGCTTGCTATTCTCGAAACTGCTCATCAGCGTGGTTTTATAAAGAAGCGTAGCGATATAATCCAGCTTGCTCAGGTCTATCTTTTTAATGGCTTGCCTTATAAGGCTGCCGTTGCATTAGAAGAAGGCATTAAAAGTGGCGTGGTTAAGGGTAATGCAAAGAACTATGCATTCATCGCAGAAGCGTATGTCCAGTCTAAAGATGAAGATAAGTCTATCGATTTCTTCGCTAAGGCAGACAAAGAAGTTGAGCATGGTAACTACCTCCAGCGTATTGCCGAAGTCTACATTAATCTGGAAAAGTTTGATGAAGCCGCGGATTCTGCCAGAGCTGCCTTGGAAAAAGGTGCTTTAACGTTCGAGTCTAATGCTTATGTTGCATTGGGTATGGCTCAATATAACCTTAAAAACTTCGATGCTTCTATACTGGCGTTTGAACAGGCGGAAAAGCACAAAAAATCGGCTAATCTTGCGAAGCAATGGATTAAGTACGTAAAGCGTGAAAAAATTCACGCTGAAACATTAAAACAAGCACTGTTATGATTTTATAATCGCAACACCAAAGCCGCCTTCGGGCGGTTTTTTTATGTTTAAAAGTCAAATGTCATCTTTATTTACCAAAAGTGTAACCTTATCGTCATGAGGTGAATCTATTCTGTACCCAAGCTTTTTATTGCGCTTATAACTATTACTTTTTCGGAGATATAAAATGAAACTTGCTGGGTTATTTAAAGTAAGCCTTATCACTTCTGCTTTGGTTCTTGCTGGCTGTGGCGGTGATGTCAATATAACACCAACTACAAATGACAATCGCGTAGATAACTCTCAGGATGTCGTATCACCAGGTACGGGTGGCGACGTTGATAACGGCGACAAAGATTCGCCGACTGCAATTACTTGTGCTAGTTATACAATGGATGGCACCGAATATAAAGGTGAGCCAGATTCAGATAACAAGAACTGTGTTTATTCTCAGGCATTCGCTAGCTACGCAAAAGACATTACATCTTCTTTCCTGATTAACGCACTTCCTAATGGCGGCGCACACATCTTTGAAGGTGCTCTTTTCATCGGTAAGGACGTTGATACTTCTAAAGGCGAAACTGTTAATACTGACGGACCAACTCTGACAATCGAAGCCGGTGCAAACATCGCATTCACCAAAGCTGAAAACTTTGTTCGTATTGCTCGTGGTGCGAAAATCAACGCTCTCGGTGAGGTAGATAAGCCAATCACCTTTACATCAATTAATGAAATTGACGGCGATGACACAACTGTACCTGCGATGCAGGACTGGGGTGGTATTCAGGTAAACGGTATGGCTCAGACTGTTGAATGTTCAAAAACTGAGGCAGAGCAAGGTCAATGTAACGTAGACGCAGAAGGCGTAGTTTCTTACTACGGCGGCAATAACAACGAAGACAGCAGTGGTGTACTACAACACGTTGTAGTTAAATATGCAGGTTTCGGCGTTGAAGGCGACGAACTTAACTCAATTACCCTAAATGCGGTTGGTTCAGGCACAACTGTTGACTATGTACACATCCACAATGGTTACGATGATGGTATCGAGCTATTCGGCGGTACAGTTAATATCAAACACATTGTCGTTACTGAAACAGCAGATGACGGTATCGACTGGGATACAGGCTGGAAAGGTAACGGTCAGTTCATTTTGGTTCAAACGTTAACTCAGGGTAACCACGGTTTTGAAACTGACGGTGGTAAAAAAGATCCTTCATCTGCTGATGGTCAGGATCGTGCAACAACGGTATCTTACCCAACTATCGCTAACGCAACTGTTGTTAGTAATGGCGTAAAAGGTCCACGTGGTTACGGCGCAGGTATGGAAATGAAAGAGTGGGGTAAAGCTCAGCTTCATAACATGTTGTTTGTAAACGCGGGTACAGAAGCCGGTGCAGGGTGTTTTGACCTTTACAATGAAAAAGACAAATCTACCCCTATGGGTGTTCACGCTAATGCCAAAGCTGGCGACATCGCGTTCAAAAACTCTGTATTTGCATGTGGCCTGAACTTCGAAGCGGTTAAAGAAACGCTTACTGGTGACCTGGCTGATTTCGACATCGAAGCTTGGTTCACAGCAGCTGACAGCGGCAACAAACTAATCGGCTTTAAAGATTTTGCCAGCGTACTGGGCGAGAACGGTGTTGCAACTAAAGGCTCAATTCTTGATAAAGATGGCAACACAGTGGCTGTCGAAAGCAGCAAGCTGAGCGAAGACAATTCATTCTTCGAAGATGTTACCTACATCGGTGCAATCGGCGAAAGTGAAACAGACACTACTTGGGCGAAATTTGTTGCTATGTCTTTAGAGCGCACGAAGTAATCTAATCCATTTCTAGCTTTTAACAGGGCGCATTCATGCGCCCTTTGTGAATCCGGTTTTGGTTTAGAGGAACGACAAATGAAACCAATCAAAAAGTTTAAAACCAATTTGATCACGCTTTCTTTGCTTTCTCTTACTTCCCCTTTGGCTGTACATTCGGTTTCAGCAGAAGAGACAGCGCAAGAGATTGAAGAAGTAGTTGCGGTGGGCAGCCGCCTTAAAGGCAGTGCCAGTGCAGTTATTGAAGAAAGGAAAAATCAGGCCTTCGTTGCTGATATCATGGGTGCAGAGCAGATCTCGCGCACCGGTGACAGTGATGCAGCGTCGGCACTTCGCCGTGTAACAGGTCTGAGCCTGGTAAACGATAAGTTTATTTATGTGCGTGGTCTGGGTGAGCGATATTCAAGCGTACGATTAAATGGCGCTCAGGTTCCAAGTCCTGACTTAACGCGTAACGTAATTCCGTTAGATATCTTTCCATCGAGTATCATTGAATCTCTCGCTGTGCAAAAAGCATATTCACCAAATATGCCAGCAGCGTTTGGTGGCGGTGACGTAAATATCCGTACCAAAAGTATTCCCAGTGATCGCGTCCTTAAGTTAGAGATTGGTGTTGCACATAAAGACACTAACAGCAAAGGCTTTGTTTACAACGGAAGCGATGACGACTGGTTAGGAGAAGACGACGGCCTGCGTGGTATGCCGGTTGCGGTAACCAATGCGCTGAGCAAATATGTAAATGGCATATCGGATATCTCACGTCTGAACATTCGTGCTGTAGAAGCACAAGACCGAGGTGAAGCGGTAACACAGCAGCAGGCAATCGAGCTTAATAAAGACATTACCAAAGCACTGCATCGCGATTTTGGCATGGTTGAAAAAGACCTGGATCCTGATGTTGGCGGTAAACTGGTTTATGGCGACCGTTTTGACGACCTGTTCGGTTTGGGTGGGCAGTTTGGCTTTTTAGCGTCATTGGCGTACGACCATGAATGGTCACACAGTAAAGGCTATACGGCAGTTCTGGCGTCGGTAGACAATGCCGATTCTAACTGTGGCGAAAGCCCATTGGCTTGTTATTCCGCTCGTGATGACAAAGAGTCAACTAAGAAAAATGTTAAGTTAAACAGTTCACTGAGCCTTGGCTATAAAATCGATGACCATGATCTGACGGCAAGCTTTATGAAGCTTCGCGACACAGAAGATGAAGCGTCAGTGTCCATTTACCAGGAGCCTTCTAAGTCTCTGAGTAAAGAAGACGGCGAAGTTCAGCGTAAGCATTTGACCTCTTTCGAACAACGCGAATTGGAAATAGTCCAGCTCCGCGGTACACATAACTTAAATTATGATTTCCTTAAGAGCGTGAACCTCGATGGCCTCGGTTTTGACTGGCATTATACGGATTCTACGGCAACCACTAACATCCCAAGCGAGCTGGAAATTACAGCAAGAGATCGTTATGAAGATGGGGCGTATGTCGAAACCTATACCAGCGGCGCACTAGGTGGCGATCCTTTCTTATATCGCTTTGTCGATATGGAAGATAAAGTTGAAAACTACGGCTGGAACTTATCTAAAGCCTTTTATTTCGACAATTCAGAGCTTGAAGTCAAAGGCGGTGGTTATTTTGTAGAGAAAACACGTGACTATCGTACTGATTTCTTTAAATATCGCTTTGGCCCTAATGAAGTGATCAGCCTTGCTGATACTCACAGTCAGGCACTGGGTATGGGCAGCTACTTTAAGGACGATGCAGTAGTAGATAGTGTCGATGTAGAACTGTTGTTCCAGGAACCAACAGCAGATGACTATCTTGCTGCACAAAAAATCGATGCTTACTTTGGCGCATTCGACTACGTCTTTAAAAACGACTGGCGACTCTCTGGTGGTTTGAGATATGAAGATTTCAGACAAGTCGCACTGGCATTTTCTCGTTCAGCTTATGACTCAGCATTATTGCAAGATAAATTAAGCGAAGAAGCGATTAAAGATGCTACTGTGATGGAAGATGAAACATTCGGATCATTGTCCATGACATACAGCCAGGAAGGCTATCAGGTTCGTTTTGGCTGGGGTGAAACCATCGTTCGTCCAGATTTACGTGAACTTACACCTGTTCAGTATCAAGATCCGCTAACAGATTACAGAACTTTGGGTAATCCAACTTTGCAATCAAGCTATCTTGATAACTTCGACGCGCGAGTCGAGTTCTATTTCGACGGTGGTGATAACTTCTCAGTTGGTGCCTTCTATAAGGACATCGATAAGCCAATTGAAGCACAGCTTACTGAACGCGACGGTCGTTTCACACTTGAGTTTGAAAATGCCGACAGCGCCTATGTATACGGTCTGGAAGCTGAGTGGTTGGTCGAGTTGTCAGCAGATATGCTAGGTGGTGCGTTCTTTACGTCTGGAAACCTGACAGTCAGTGATTCTGAAGTTGAAATTTTAGAAAGTGCACGTGGTGATTTAACAAATATTAAGCGCCGAATGAGTGGCCACTCGAAATACGTAGCCAACTTTCAGTTGAATTACGATTCGCACAACGGTAACCACCAGGGTTCATTAATATATAATGTATTTGGTGACCGCATCCTGGCGGCAGGTGTAAATGGATTCGACGATGCGTACGAGCAGCCAATCAATTCTTTGGACCTTGTGTATAGTTATTATCCAACGTTTAACACAACGATTACTGTAAAAGCTAAGAACCTGCTTGGTCAGGACTTTGAAGTTCAGCAAAACGATGTAGTTATTCGTTCTCGTGAGAATGCACAGCAAATTAGTCTAGATGTTTCTGTTGAGTTCTAAAGATTCGCGGTTTGAGCGAGAAAAAGCCTGACCTTCGGTCAGGCTTTTTTAATTCTGACATCTATTTACCTTAAGATCTGACAGTTAGCGTTGAAACTATTTACTAAAACTGTATCGTTGTGACGCGTATTGACGGGGCGCAGTTTTACTTTTTCAAATTGCATACTTTGTAAATTAGACTGAGTAAAAATCTGCATTGAAGCAAAGTTTCTTATTTAAGATGCCTTAGTTTAAGGTGTGGCTTACGCTTTCAATAGAAGCGTTTATTGGCAGTGTAATGTAAACGAGACTTAAGTCAGTTTTAAGTTACAAATTATTTTCTTTAATTTCAGCTTGTTGTAATCAAAATTACTTGAATACTCGCTAAACTTAAGCCATACTTTGTTCTAATTTAGTACTGCAATTTTATGATAATTTGACCTGAGCTCAAATTATCAACAACCTGGTTCTAAACTGTTGCTTAGGCGACAGTGTGGGACACAACCTTTACATGTTGTATCCAAACCCCGCTTTCGCGGGGTTTTTTATGATTAATGTTCAATTTTGACGCTAAAAGTATAGTTTCTTATAACAATGTTTGCTATTTTTAGACGTCTAGACATACCTCTCACGCAAAATACTCAATGATTCAAAAAAAGGTAATACCATGAAAAAAGTAGGACTAATTGGTTGGCGTGGAATGGTCGGCTCTGTGTTGATGCAACGTATGCACGAAGAAAATGACTTTTCTGATATTGAACCTTATTTCTTTACAACATCGCAAGCCGGTCAACCGGGGCCAGAAGTTAAGTCTCAGTCCAAGGCATTGTTAGATGCATATGATCTCGGTAGTCTCTGTGAGATGGACATCATTTTGTCTTGTCAGGGCGGCGATTACACAAAAGCAGTGTACGATAAATTAAAAGAAACTGGCTGGCATGGTTACTGGATTGATGCGGCTTCAGCTTTGCGAATGTCGTCGGATAGCATTATTGTCCTGGATCCGGTGAACAGAGATGTAATAGAGCAGGGTCTTGAGCAGGGCGTGAAGACCTTTGTTGGTGGTAACTGCACCGTGTCACTGATGTTACTGGCCCTGGGTGGGTTGTTTGAACAGGATCTGATTGAATGGGTCAGCCCGATGACATATCAGGCAGCTTCCGGAGCCGGCGCACGAAATATGAAAGAGCTGATCTCTCAGATGGGCGAAATACATGATTCTGTGAAAACACAGCTGACAGATCCCAGTGCGGCAATACTCGAAATTGACAAACTTGTAGCCGAAAAGCTTAAGTCACAAAGCTTGCCTACAGATCAGTTTGGTGTACCTCTGGCCGGTAGCTTGATCCCTTGGATTGATGTACCTATGGAAAGTGGCCAGAGTAAGGAAGAATGGAAGGCACAGGTCGAAGCAAATAAGATCCTGGGTTCAAGCAAGCAACCGATCCCAGTTGATGGGATCTGCGTTCGTATCGGTGCAATGCGCTGCCATGCTCAGGCATTAACGATTAAGTTAAGAGAAGACATTGCGATTGAAAAAATAGAAGAAATTTTAGAAGCGCACAACGAATGGGTTACGGTCATTCCTAATGATAGAAAAATAACCGAACAGGAGCTGACACCCGTTAAAGTGACGGGTACACTGAATATCCCTGTTGGTAGAATACGTAAACTGACGATGGGCCCGGAGTATATTAGCGCATTCACCGTAGGCGATCAGCTACTTTGGGGTGCTGCCGAGCCTTTACGTCGTATGCTGCGGATTATTGTAGAGCAATAAAGCCCACGTTCTAAAAGTTTCAGATAAAAGCATCAAGCAAGGCTTAGTGCTTTTATCTGTCATTCGTTTCAGCAGAAAATAGACTGTCAATTTGGACATGACATACGTCGTATATAGTAATACAGAGCAAACCAGCTAATTTGCTGAACCCACATTAGAAGCTGTTACTTATATATTACATCCTATAATATATATTATGTTAAATGGTTTGTTTTATAAAAATAGCTTCTCCATAGCCCTACTTATCTTGTGTTACTAGCTTTGTAACTCCACCCAACCTAGTACAGCTCATTAGTAGAATTATGCTGCCTCAAGGTAGCCAACTGGAGTCATGTCTTCCAGCGCATCGTGAG